>JAOTST010000305.1 GCA_029864785.1 Chromatiales bacterium
AGGGTTCCGAGGTTGAAATGGATGGTGTGATGGAACTTGATGGTTAATGGCTATCCAATCCCGATAATTCATTATTATGAAAGATACAGACCACATAGCTGAGGGAACTTCAGAACACGATAATTATATAAATAATCGTATGGCTGAACTAAAAGGAATCCTAAGAAAACTTTTTGAAAATTTCATTAAATTTCTTTTTGCCGCTAATTCCGGAGGGATTATTGCTGTTGCAACTTTTATAAAATTAAATGGCACGATCTTCAATTTATTCCCTAAAATAGCCATTACGTTCTTTGCCATAGGTATATTTACAGCATCATTGCTATTACTTCGGATGTCTATTCGTATTTATAAAATTGATAAAGCATGGCACCTCAATACAAATTTATGGCATAAAGATGAAATAAATTGGAAAGAATTAAATGATAGAGATCATGCTCTCACTCAAAGTGATCAATTAGAATTTTCTTTAATGCTTATAGGGTTTGGAGCTTTTATTATAGGCTTAATTACAATCATTCTAGGCATTTGGTGCCCATAATTACTAATGCATCACTCCATTGTGCTTAAGCATTAAAACAATTGAATATCGAGATCACATCGCTCAAAGGTATTGGTCCTGCAATCGCCAGCAAGCTGGCACGGATCAAGATCACCCAGATCACCGACCTGCTATTCCACCTCCCCCTGCGTTATCAGGATCGTACCCACATCACCCCGATCAATCAGCTTATATCGGGACGAGAGGGTGTTGTTGAAGGAGAGATCATCAGCAGCCAGATCCGCTTTGGCCGACGTCGATCTCTAGTGGTTACCATCGGTGATGGCAGCGGTGCCCTGCTGTTACGTTTTTTTCATTTTAATAAAGGCCAACAAAACGCCCTTGCTCAAGGGAGGAAGATCCACTGTTTCGGTCTAGTCAGACGCACCAATGCGGGGTTTGAGATGGCTCACCCCGAATACCAGGCGATTGCCGATAATCCGCAAGCATCCCCCCTGCCGGTAGAGGAGAGCCTCACCCCGATCTATCCGACGACCGAGGGGCTCAATCAACAACGACTACGGCAATTTACCCAGCAGGCTCTGGCCATGCTTCAAGAGGGCATCGCTCTCAGTGAACTACTCCCCGAATCGATCCTTGAACGCTATCAGCTTCTATCGCTTGAAGAATCACTAAAAACGCTCCATCGACCACCGCCCGATGTCGCCATTGAGCAGCTTATTGAAAGCAACCACCCCGCCCAACAGCGGCTCATCTTTGAGGAGCTGCTGGCCCACCAGATTGCGATTCGACAACTTCGGGCGGAGGCGCGCCAATATCCATCCATGGCGATTATCCCCTCTGCTGACGTGCTGCATCAATTTGAGGAACTGCTTCCATTTGCCCTCACCGATGCTCAGCAACGCGTCATTGGTGAAATCAAAAATGACCTGCAACAACCGCAGCCGATGCAGCGTTTGATTCAGGGTGATGTCGGCTCGGGAAAGACGGTGGTCGCTGCCGCTGCCGCACTACTGGTAATCAACTCCGGCGCACAGTGCGCAGTCATGGCTCCGACTGAACTGCTGGCCGCTCAACACTTTGATAATTTGAGTGGTTGGTTTAAAACACTGGGGATCACCACCGTTCTACTCACGGGCAGACAACGCAGTGCAGAGCGCAATGATTCACTACAACAGATTGCCAGTGGCGCTGCCCAGCTGGTGGTTGGCACCCACGCCCTGTTTCAGGATGGTGTTGAGTTCAGCCGATTGGGGCTCTCGATTATTGATGAACAGCATCGCTTTGGGGTGCATCAGCGGTTGGCACTTTTACGAAAGGGTGCCAGTGGTGAAGAGCGGGCGCATCAACTGGTGATGACCGCCACACCGATTCCACGCACGTTGGCGATGACAGCCTATGCCGATCTTGATCTCTCCGTTATTGACGAACTTCCCAAGGGTCGTCGACCAATCAAGACTGTAGTGCTTAAAGAAGAACGACGTGATGAGGTGATCGAGCGAATCGAGGCCGCCTGCCATGAGGGACGACAGAGCTACTGGGTCTGCCCACTGATCGAAGAGTCAGATCAGCTTCAGTGCCAAGCGGCAGAACTGACCTATGAGCAGCTACAGCAGCAGCTCTCCAGCCTGAAGATTGGACTGATCCACGGTCGCATGAAGAGCGACCTTAAAGAGAAGGTGATGGGACAGTTCAAGCGAGGTGAGATCGATCTGCTCGTGGCAACAACGGTCATCGAAGTGGGCGTTGATGTCCCCAATGCCACCCTGATGGTCATCGAAAATAGCGAACGCCTGGGGCTCGCACAACTCCATCAACTACGTGGTCGAGTGGGGCGAGGGTCACACCAGAGCCACTGCCTGTTGCTCTATAAAGCACCGCTTGGTGAAAATGCACAGGAGCGTTTAGAGGTGATGCGCGAGAGTAGCGATGGCTTTGTGATCGCCCAACGTGACCTTGAGATTCGTGGTCCCGGCGAGATCCTCGGTACCCGCCAGACCGGCATCGTCTCCTATCGCATTGCCGATATCATTCGTGATCAACGCTGGCTGGAGCAGATCAATCCACTCGCCGATGAGTTTATTCAGTGCTGGCCTGAAAACGCTAGCCAACTGGTCGAACGCTGGCTTGGAAGCGATGCTGAAAATTATAAATGTGTCTAAAAAAAACTCTCTGTGGGACGGCTGAGCGAAAGCCCTCTATAATCCCCCATCCATGAGCCCATCACCCAAACAGCGCTGGAAATCGCGCCATCAACTACGCAACCAGACTATTCCTGCCGAGTGGCAGAGCTGGTTATTTGATGAAAAGTCTCTCACCAAGCGCCTTCAACACTGTTGTGAAGGACGCTTCTCCGTGGAGGTATTGAGTGAAGAGGTGCGCCAGCCT
>JAOTST010000304.1 GCA_029864785.1 Chromatiales bacterium
TGATCGGCGTACCTACGAACATCGTTGCCCCGTGACGCCTGTCTGAGTAGTCGATGTCTGTGGGCATCGGAGGAAAGAATATCGTCTCTCCATCAAGTACACGCTGAAATAATTTTGGAAAATGGATAACAATCAGGTTTTTAGTCCCTGTATTACTATCTCGACTTGAGGCCAGGCTGATACCATGGGGGTCGATCACAAAGAAGCCGCGCACCCCGAGCAAATCACTCTTACGTTTAAAGTAACCACGAGCATATTTAAGAACTTGCGAATTGAGCAGTTTATCTCGATCTTTTTGTATAACATTTAGTCGATGAGCAATAAGGAGCAACTCGCTGTCATTGGCTATCTCTCTGAGTAGAATGCGTTGATCCTCTAACCAACTCTCTTGCTGTCTTTCGGTTGCACTTAGCACTGTGACTAAGTTATTTTGAATGTCCTCTTTAATATTTTCTTTGGTCTGCTTAAGCACCAGAATAGAAAGCAATACAACCAAAATGACAAAGATGGTCATTCCGAAGATAACCACTCTCTGAAATCGGCCTGAACCCACCGTAGATGCAATAAGCTGATCACTCATATACCGACGGGTCAAATGGTAAAGTAGTAATATAATGACCAAGAGCGACAAGCCCAAGATCACAAGCTCCCAGACCCCACCTACGTTGTCGTAAATATGCTTATTAACTCTGTTTTGGATACTGTCCGCAACAGCAGCTGACTGGAAAGCTATTAACAATAAGCTGATAAGGATATGAGGTAGTCGAATCATTCAATAAAGATGTGCATAAAACGTTTAGATCAAAAAATTATAAGTACCGATACTACCCCTTTTTAAGATAAATGTGTTGCGCAAGATCTCTTTTAAAAATAACAATATCATCAGCAAGGTTATATCACCCAAAAACTTTACTTTACCACCGTCCATTCTGTTGCAGATTAGCTTAGAATGGGGGATTATTAAGAGCTAAACATTTCAATCCAAGAAGACTAAGGGGGAGAAGCAGCCATGTCAAAAACCATAATGATCATAGATGACAGTCGTGTTTCACGAATGATGATCAAAGCGATGATTGCCAGCAAGCACGCTGACTGGGTCGTTATCGAGGCAGGTAGTGGTGATGAAGCTCTCACAACCGACGAAACATCGATCGACTTCTTTTCAGTTGACCTCAATATGCCGGGTATTGACGGAATAGAGTTGATCGAAAAATTACGCCCTCGCTTTCCCGAAGCAAAAGCGGCTTTAATGACCGCAAATATACAAGATGCCATCAAGCAACGCTGTGCCTCTCTCGATATTCAAAATTTCAATAAACCGATTACCGAGGAGTCAGTTGCGGCAATGTTGGAATATTTTAATGGCTAACAACACGCTCAGCCCTCTAGAACAAGACCTCCTTACCGAGATCTTTAATCTGGGTGTTGCCAATGCCTCCAATTCACTGAGTAAAATGGTTGGAGAGGAGGTTAAACTCTCTGTTCCTACCGTTATGTTTGACAGTGTTGAAAATGTCGCATCTTCCATAGGAAAAGAGCAATTTATTAGTGGCGTAACCCAAGAAATAAAGGGGCCTTTTAATGCTCAATCCATGCTGCTATTTCCTGAAGAGGGAAGCATCGAGGTCGTGAGTAAGATGTTAGGAGGCGCATTACCCCAAGAGGTCGTCGTTGAGATGAAGCAGGAGGCGCTCTCAGAAATTGGTAACATTGTACTGAATGCCTGCATCGGGTCAGTTGGGCAAATGTTAGGGGATAATTTTGAGCTAGACCTCCCCTCCTACAAAATGGAAACAGCCGAACATATCCTTGTATCCGATTCGCATAAAGCGATTGATATTGTCATGTTCATCCACATTGAGATGACCCTTAGCGAGAGCAATGTCACAGGTTATATGGCCTTCCTGCTTGAAAGCGGATCGATGGAAAAACTGAAGCAGTGCCTAAAAAGTTCGTTAGATGCTATTCAGAACTAAACATTTAATCGCTCGTTGAGAATCTAACCAAATACCCTCCAAACTTGCGGATATTAAGCACTCCGCAATCAAGAATAAGATACTGCCCTTTGATTCCCTGAAGAACTCCTTTAATCTCGGCTGCTTTATCAAAATTAAGCGACGTCACCTTATTGGGATAGTGATTAACAGGGAAATTTATCTGAACCATTTTTTCTTCAAGAATCCGGTAGCTATCCTCTCCAAACTGATCACCAAGCTGGTTAATCCCATCAGCACAGAGCGCTAATAGGCGGTCCCGCTCTGCGGCTAGTTCAATACTCACATTTTCACCCTTAAGCATCTTGCGCCAATCCGTTCGATCAGCCACATGTTTCTTAAACAAAACCTCCAGTAATCCGGAGTGATAACGCGTATTCACTTCAATAATGGGTAGAGCCTGTGTCGCCCCTTGATCAATCCAACGTGTAGGAATTTGCTCTTTACGAGTGATCCCCACCTTTAGACCCGAAGTATTTGAAAGGTAGACAATATGTGGTTGAAAACAGTGGTCCAACCCCCACTGAGGCTCGCGGCACGTGCCTTTATGGTGATGGCACGTTTCTGGGCGCATGATGCACAGATCACATTGAGGCAACTTTTGTGAACAAGGATAGCAGTACCCCTGACTATAACTTTTTTTACTCTTCCGACCACATGCCTGACAATGTATATCTCCGCTAAAATTGAGTGTAATTTCAGTTCCTATAAGCTCATTTAACGGTTGTTCAACTTCATCCAGTAGCAGGGTATAACGCACCGGTGAATCGAGTTGAACCTTCATCTTGTGCAGATGACCGCTAACATTGTTCATAAAAATCGCCTCTCAGAAAAGAGAGGACTTTGACAGAATGGGCGAGTTACAGCAAGAGGGTTTTAGGCAACCATTTTGCGAG
>JAOTST010000306.1 GCA_029864785.1 Chromatiales bacterium
AGCCAATATCGATGCTGTCTTACCAAGCTCGGAGGCGCCATCAGAGGAACACATAATCAATGATGAACGTTTCTGGAAATCGTAGACCCCTAGTGGTGAAGAGAACCGTGCCGTACGCGATGTGGGCAATACATGGTTAGGGCCCGCACAGTAATCGCCAATCGCCTCGGCAGTGAAGCGCCCCATAAAGATTGCGCCAGCGTGACGAATATTAGGTGCCATCGCCTCAGGATCTTCGACCGAAAGTTCCAGGTGTTCCGGAGCAATATAGTTGGCGACCTCTATCGCCTGCTCCATATCTTTGGCGTGAATCAGTACACCTCGCGCCTTAAGTGATTTGCTGATGATCTCGCTACGCTCCATGGTCGGTAGCAGCTTCTCGATGCTCGCAGCCACCTGCTTGATGAAATCACCATCGGGTGAAACGAGAATCGATTGTGCATCCTCATCGTGTTCGGCCTGCGAGAAAAGGTCCATCGCAATCCAGTCGGGATCGGTCTTGCCATCACAGATCACCAAAATCTCAGAGGGGCCGGCAATCATATCGATACCGACGCTACCAAAGACCATCCCCTTGGCTGTGGCCACATAGATATTTCCGGGGCCAACAACCTTATCAACCTTGGGAATCGTCTCGGTACCATAGGCCAGTGCAGCCACCGCCTGTGCGCCGCCTACAGCAAAGACACGGTCAACACCGGTCACTTCAGCAGCAGCCAGCACCAGTTCATTAACCTCACCGTCCGGTGTAGGCACGACCATAATCAGCTCATTAACACCGGCCACCTTAGCGGGAATCGCATTCATCAACACGGATGACGGATAAGCAGCCTTACCACCAGGTACATAGAGCCCAGCGCGATCAAGTGGCGTAACCTGTTGACCCAACATCGTTCCGTCGGCCTCTTTATAGCTCCAGGAATCCTGCTTCTGGTGCTCATGATAAATTCTTACTCGATCCGCCGAGAGCTCCAGCGCCTTGCGCTGATCTTCGGGAATATTATTAAGTGCATCCGTGAGACGCGCCTTGGGTATCTCCAACTCATCCATCGTACTGACGCTCATGCGATCAAAACGGTTGGTATATTCGATCAACGCGCTATCACCTTCACTCTTGATCCGTTTTAGGATCTCACGAACGGTGGAGTTGACCTGATCATCAGAGACTCCCTCCCAGGCGAGGTGCTGTTCAAGGAGTGTCCAAAAGTCGTCTTGTGTCGTGGTGAGCTGTGAAATTTGCATCTGATACTCTACTTAACTTATCTATCAAAGAGAGCTCTATTTAAATCATCCTGAATTTTAAGAGCAATGAAAAACAAAAAGGGTGACTTCTGCTTTTCTCCAAAATCAGTGCAATTCCCAACTGATTTTAAAAGCCTGTCCCTATAGCCACAGAAACCTTGAGTGGCCTACTGATCTCGCAGTCGCACAGCTTCCGCAATTTTGTCGATAAAGCCCTGAATACGCTCATGCTTCACCTTCATCGCCGCCTTATTAACCACTAGTCGTGATGAGATATCGGCAATATGTTCCAGCGGCACAAGGCCATTGGCCTTAAGGGTGTTACCCGATTCGACCAGATCGACAATAATATCGGCAAGCCCGACTATTGGCGCCAGCTCCATTGAGCCATAGAGTTTAATAATCTCTACCTGCTTACCCTGTTCAGCAAAATAACGCCGTGCAGAGTTGACGAACTTGGTTGCTACCTTAAGGCGCCCCTCAGGCTCTTTCATTCCCTTTAGGCCAGCGGTCATCAGGCGGCAGTTGGCAATCTTCAGATCAAGCGGCTCATAAAGTCCCGCAGCACCATGCTCCATCAGCACATCCTTGCCCGCCACACCGAGATCAGCTGCGCCATACTCTACATAGGTAGGGACATCGGTGGCTCGAATGATAACCAGCTTTATCTCTGGAACATTGGTATCGAGAATGAGCTTGCGACTTGTCTCGGGATCATCAATGGGAACAATCCCTGCGTGTGCCAGCAAAGGCAGGGTATCTTTAAAAATTCGCCCTTTTGAGAGCGCCAGAGTAATGGTATCAGTCTGGCTCATGGCATCACATCCATTTTTGTCGAGTGGTTGAATTGATCCGCTGGGACTCGGCGAATTTTTGCCCCCAGTTGCGACAACTTCTCTTCGATACACTCATAACCACGGTCAATGTGATAAATGCGATCCACGAGTGTATCCCCTTTCGCAACGAGACCGGCAATAACCAGCGATGCCGAGGCTCGTAGGTCAGTCGCCATAACAGGAGCCGCCGTAAGAGAGTCAACCCCATTTACCACGGCAGTATGACCCTCGACCTGAATATCAGCCCCCATGCGCTCCATCTCTTGCACATGCATAAAGCGGTTTTCAAAAACGGTTTCGGTAATCAACCCCTGCCCCTCAGCAACTATATTGAGGGCGGTAAACTGCGCCTGCATATCCGTTGGAAAGGCGGGGTATGGTGCCGTTTTAATATTAACAGCCTTAGGACGTCGCCCTTCCATATCGAGAGAAATCCAATCTTTACCCGTCTTAATTTTGGCTCCCGCTTCGCGCAACTTCGCCAATACCGCAGAGAGAATTGTAGGATCCGTATCTTTCAACTTAACCTTGCCTCCGGTGATCGCTGCAGCCACCAGATAGGTGCCGGTCTCAATACGATCAGGCAATACTTTGTAGCTACCTCCTCCCAGAGTCTCTACTCCCTCTATGGTGATGGTATCGGTACCGGCACCACTGATTTTTGCGCCGAGGGTGTTGAGAAAATTGGCCAAATCGACCACCTCAGGCTCCATCGCCGCATTACGAATGATAGAGGTTCCCTCTGCAAGGCTCGCTGCTGCAACCAAATTTTCAGTGCCGGTGGGCGACCACCG
>JAOTST010000307.1 GCA_029864785.1 Chromatiales bacterium
GAATATTCCAATCCCTAAAGAGGCGCAGCGCTATGCAGAACAGCAACTACCGAGAGGTGATAAATATCTGGTCATCAGTCCATGCTCCAGTATGGCCTACCGCAATTGGCTACCTGAACGGTATGCTGCCGTAGCCGACTATGCCTCCACTGAACTTGGATATCTAATTGTGCTCACAGGAGGCAATAGCCCCATTGAGCAGAAATATGCTGCCAACATTATAGAGGCGATGAAATCGGTACCGATAAATCTAATCGGAAAAAGTTCACTTAAAGAGCTGCTCGCCATTCTTAAACATGCAGATATTGTCATCGCTCCTGATTCGGGAACAGCCCACCTTGCAACGGCTATTGGCACGCAAGTCATTGGACTCTATGCCTGCACCAACCCTGACAGGGCACGTCCCTATTTAAGTGCTAATACGACTATTAACCGCTACCCCGATGCGATTCAGAAGAAGCTTAACACTGAAGTCATAAACGTGAAGTGGGGCGAGCGTGTGCGAGACGAATTTGCGATGCCCCTGATTACGGTAAATGATGTCACATCAATATTACAAACTATGGATAAAACAAAATAGATGAATATCCTCTTTGTCGATTCCAAGTCATCAGAAAATTATGACTTTAAATATATGCAGAGCCATTCTCTGGGAGGAACCGAATCGACAGTACTTCGTGTTGCACGAGAGCTGGCTCAGGAACACACGATTTATATCTCTCAAATTAACCGCACTGAGCGTTATGAAGAGAGTGGCATTACCTATATTCATAACAGTGAAGGTCTGGACCAACGTGAGATTGTCCCCGACATTGTGATCATCCTCCGAAAGTATCGACTGCTTCGGGAGTATAGTCAGGCATACCCACAGGCGAAGATGTTTGTTTGGGTCCACAACTTTCAGAACCATGATATTCTCGGTAGACGCCACTGGATTGCCAAGACCAACGCACAGGTGATCTGTGTTTCTCAATGCCATCAGAATCACATAAACAGAATCCTTAACGGCGGACTCTCCTGGTTATTTCGCCTATTGACACTCCAGTTTAAGAAGATACCGCTTACCCATATCTACAATCCAATTGACAATTCCTTTAGGCGTACCGAAGGCCGCTATGATGCAAATAAGCTCTTTTTCTTCAGCACGCCAAATAAAGGGCTAAAAGAGGTTCTAAATCACTTTAAGGCATTACTTAAAATTGCACCTGACTATCGACTCTATATCGCCGGTTCTACCGAAGAGCAACTGAAGGATTATGATCTCGATAGAGAAATTCTCCTGTCAAAATCAGTTAAGCTCCTCGGTAGACTTCCAAAGGGAGAGATTATTGACCATCTACGTAACTCATTCTGTGTTTTCTACCCACAACACGTGCATCCAGAGACTTTTGGACTAATCTATATCGAAGCCAACTGTGTTGGTACACCCGTTCTTGCTCACTCTTTTGGATCAACCAATGAGGTTATCGGAAATCGTGAACAACTGATCGATGCCACAATGTCATCTGCAGTTGTAGAAAAGATGTTGAAGTGGCAGCAGCAGGGAAGACCCTATGTATCTTGTCAGAAAAAATTTCAATTACCCAATGTGATTCAAAAATGGAAGGATACTCTCGGACTCGATTAGCTTTATGGAACGACAAAAAATATTAGTTGTACGTAACGATAAGCTTGGTGATTTCATGCTCGCTTGGCCAACATTCGCCCTTATTAAGCGCTATTGGCCTGAAATACACATTACTGCAATGGTTCCAGAGTATACCGCTCCTGTCGCAAGACTCTGCCCATGGATCAATGAAATTTTAATCGATCACAACGAAGGTATATGGGCGCTATCAAAAAATATTCGCAACGGAAGGTTCGACGCACTACTCACTCTCTTCTCAACTGGACGTGTCGCTCTTGCTGCATTATTTGCAGGTATTCCCTATCGTTTAGCACCGTCTACCAAGATAGCCCAGTTATTCTACAGCCACCGATTAGTACAAAGACGTTCGCACTCTAAAAAACCAGAATATTTATACAATCTTGAGCTTGCTCATCAACTACTGAAAGACTTTAGTAAGATTGAACCGGATGAATCCTTAACCATCAGCGATAATGACTTAATGCCTGCTGAAATTAAACGGCCACTTCTTAGCTTTGATGATGATATTACTGAGCTAAGGAAAAAATTTATTGATTTAAATAATTTATCCAAAAAATCAAAGCTCATCTTTATCCACCCAGGAAGTGGAGGCTCGGCTAATAATCTATCAATCGAACAGTTCTCTGCGCTGGCAATGGAATTATCAAAAAGGAGCAGCCAGGAAATTACTTTTGTAATTACCGCTGGTCCAGGAGAGGAGGAGCCTGCACAGGATCTGGTTGCGAAAATTGCGGCTAATTATCCTGCTATATATTTTCAGTCTGACTCAGGTATAGCTGGTTTTGCCCATGCCCTACAGATAGCCGATCTATTTATTAGTGGTTCAACTGGAACGCTGCATATCGCTGGAGCGATGAACTGCAATACCGCTGGCTTCTATCCAAGACACCGTTCGGCTATCCCACTTCGGTGGCAGACATTGAATAGTCCTGAACGTCGCCTCGCATTTACCCCGCCAGATGGCGCGGTAGAGAATAATCTATCTACTGTCGATATTGATTCAGCAGCAATCTCAATTATTGAACGTTTTCTATAGTTGTCACAATTAACTCAGAGTAATTATTTCATTAAAGTGCTCACGCAGCTTGATAAAGTGGTCATTCTCATCAAAATTGTGATCCGCAAAAAGCTTACCATCCGCTGCAAGACGCTGATGCAACCCTTCATCATTCATAAGCCGTTTTAGCTGTTGCGCAAGACTATCATTGCTACCCGACTCAAAC
>JAOTST010000308.1 GCA_029864785.1 Chromatiales bacterium
GTTGTGTATGGTTTTCTTTTTCTAGTCATTTGGACACTCCTATGGCGACATTGTCGCTGATTAAAAGTATCCGTTAAACTGGGGGAGGTTCATTGTGCCCCATTTGGTGTCTTGTGAGCTAATTGCCTCCCGCTCTTTATCGGAGACATTAATATATTTTTCTAGCCGCTCAAGTGTATTCACCTGATTGTGCATCTGCTCTACCCATTCCTCTGACATCCCTTGCTCCATTATCGCCCTAAAGCACTAGTGTACTAAAAATTAGAAAATAATTGTGCCCGATTAAAATTAATCGTCTCAAACAACACTCTTTGCCCTTCTCCACCTTCTTGACATAATCCTTTTCCGCTCATTTACTGCGGCCCTACTCAATTCAATAGCGTATGAGGAGAGGAAACAGATTTATCTCTCCGATAAGGCAAAAAATGGCGAGGAAGATAGGGACTGTAGTTTGCCTGATTTTTTGTGAGCGTCGTCGGTTTAGTTCCCGCAGCAAGCTAAACAGTTACTGTTTTACTCCAAGCCAGATCATATGCCGCCCACCGCCGTGCTTACCACGGGCGCGCGCCCGGATCTCTTCGACTTTAAAATTAGATTGGCGCAGTCGTTTACTGAAATGGTGATCTGGGCTAATGGACCAGACCCCGAAGATGCCTTTTGCCTTGAGTGCCACGGAGGCGGCTGTTAGCCCTGCCGAACTATAGAGCGCATCATTCTCTTTGCGGGTTAACCCTTCAGGACCGTTGTCAACATCCAGTAGGATTGCATCATAATGGTCAGGCTTTGAACGGATAAGTCCGGCAACATCGCCATCATAGATCGTTACTCGCGGGTCATTCAACGGATTCCCGGCAAGGGCTGCCAGCGAATCACGATTCCATTCAACAACTGCCGGTACCAGTTCTGCAACCACCACCTCGGCTGCTGGACCCAGCTCTTTTAGTGCAGCGGCAAGGGTGTACCCCATGCCTAGCCCTCCGATTAAAATTCGTGGTGATGGCCGATTACCAACACGCCGACACGCCAGCTCCGCAAGCGCATCTTCCGAACCGTGAACACGGCTGTTCATCAATTCAATGGGACCCGCCTTGATGGAGAACTCATCGCCTCGCTGATAGAGGCGCAACTCACCTCCTTCACCAGGCACCGGTGCCGTATCGATCAATTTCCAGGGTCTCATAAAAGGCTCAAGGTGCGCGCAACGCACGACAAAAAAGGTTAATAAATTGTAAGCGCCAATTCTAACATCTATTGTTCACTGCCTTGGTTTAGTTATGAATACCGGAAAATATATTCAATCAGGAAATAAAGTAGGCCGTACGCGCATTAAGTGCGGTCTCATACATGGCCGCCACGCCACAGACATCTACCGGCACAATCCATTCATCATCATCAAAACCCATTAGGCCTAGTGAAGGTGCGCAGATCTGAAAGGTGACGCCACACTCTTTTGCAATCTCAATTTGCTCTTCCAGTGGTGACATTTCACCTTTCATCATGTGGTTGAAAAATTTTCTACCAAATCCTCCAAAGGCCATTTTCGATGGCGCAAGGTCTTTACTGCTACCGGGAAGCATTAGGTTGATTAGCTTGTGGGTAAATTTTTTGCCTTTGAGTTTGCGTCCCTTCTTAATTGCGCTACAACCCCAAAAAGTAAAAAACATACTGACCTCCATGCCCATCGCATAGGCACCATTAGCCATCATAAAGGCGGCCATCGCCTTATCAAAATCACCCGAAAGAAGAATAATAGATACTTTGTTATCAGGCACTCGTTCTTTAAGAGAGAGCAGTTCATTCTCTAATTGCGTCATGCGCTCCAGAAGATTGCTCTCAGCAGTGGGTTGAAGTTCTACAACACTGTTCATGATTATTTCTCCTTAATCAAAACGGGTATTAATGCCCGTCTGTTATTACTTGTGGTTTATAAGGTTTTCAGTGACTATTAAAAGGGTGGTGGCGCAGAAGAACCAATCAAAAGATTTTGTTAGTTCTACTAACTAACATGGAGAGATAGAGGGGATGTCATGCAGCAGTTAAATGTAAGTGACTTACTTAGGGCGTTGCAGATTATGGAGCGCAACGTTTCAGTGACGCTGATGTACTCAGGTCTGCGTGTTCCACAGTTCCGTCTTCTGGAGTTGCTGGATGAGTGTGGTCAGGCAACGGTGACTGAAGTCAGCAAAAAATTGAATATCACTCGTGCGACAGCAAGTGTGCAGATTAATGAATTGATTCAGACAGATATTGTAGCCGTATCAGAAAATGAGGCCGATCGCCGTTCGTTCCATATTCACATTACCGAACATGGAATGAATAAACTCCGTGTGGCAAGAAATGACCTCTCCGTAATGCAGCACGAATTTAACCGAAGTTATTCAGAGAATACGATCACCGCGCTCAATATTTTTGCGGCAGAAACTATATTAAGTAGGCGCTAAAAGTTAGTCGATAATGCTCTAAGGGGGTGTTATAAATAATCACACAATCGATAGATTCGTATTAAAGGGATCAACTGTTGTTAATTAACCAATCTAATTTAAGGGGCACCTAAGTGCCCCTGTTTCACTACCAGTTCTGATGTCCGCCCATCTGATGACGACCACCCATTTGATGTTGGCCAAACTGCGAACTCCCCTTTGAAGCCAGTGTATTACGCTGCTCTTCGGTAAGAATCGCATCCACTTTTTTCTTCATTTCGGCATGCTGAATGCTCATAGTGGCCACAGCAGCACCTCGTGCCTCTGCCAGTTTTTGAATAACCTTAGAATCAGCGCCATCTTCCATCGCATCATTCATCGCCGTGTGATTATCCATCATCGCATTGCGCATGCTGCGCATGGTGTCACGCTGTGAGCGTTTCAGATC
>JAOTST010000309.1 GCA_029864785.1 Chromatiales bacterium
AAGAGGGGCAGCTACTCTCAGATTTTCTTATCGAACAGCTCTCAGCCAATGCCGATTTGCGCCAGATCGATGGTCAATCACGTTTTATCGAGCAGCTTAAGCCACTGCTTCAGGGACTTCCTGCGGGAAGCTATCAGGAGCTACTGCTTGATCGAATCGCTCTAAAACTGCGTATTGAGGTGACGCGCCTGCGTCAACTTTTAGATATTTCTGGTACCCAGCAGCGACAGGGTTTGCAGAGGCCGAGAAAGACATCACGCCAGCCGATATCTCTGGTGCGGGGGTTAATTACCCTGCTATTAGGGCACCCAGAATTTGCACATTTGGTCGATAATCCCGGCCGGTTGCGGGCTGTAGAGTTACCAGGAATCAGTCTGCTGATTGATCTGCTTGAATATATTCAACAAAACCCCCAAGTAAAAGCTACACATATATTGCTGGAACATTGGCGAAATCGAGAGGGTAGCGAACATCTGATGGCTTTAATTCAAAGCGATAGTCTCTTCGCAGATGACTCAGGGGTGATGTCGGATAAATTTAGTGGTTCAGTGGAAGAATTGGAAAAGATCAATATTCAGCAGGAACATGACCAGCTATTGGTAAGGTTTAATCAATTGACTGATGAAGAGCGCGTACGCTATCAGGAGTTGAAAGGACTCCTAAAGGGGTACTCAAAATAGTGCTGGCTCCTCCATTTTCTGATATACTAACGGACTTTTTTTCGCTGTGCGGTGCGCCTCTCTTGGAGTGGCGTGGGTTTTGGCGTTGGAATTAAGACTAATTTACGGAACTAAATCGACAGAGAACTATCGATGCTTGAACAACAAAAATCTCAAATCAAACTTCTTATTGCTAAGGGTAAAGAGCAGGGTTACCTGACCTATGCCGAGGTGAATGATCACCTGCCTAGCGACATCGTTGAGCCGGAGCAGATTGAAGATATCATCAGCATGATCAACGACATGGGGATCACTGTCTATGAGACAGCTCCAGATGCCGATGAACTGCTAATGGCAGAGAAGAGCACCGATGATGATGCTGCCGAAGAGGCCGCTGCCGCGCTCGCATCTGTTGAGAGTGAGCTAGGTAGAACAACTGACCCCGTGCGGATGTACATGCGCGAAATGGGTACCGTTGACCTGCTAACGCGTGAAGGTGAGATAGCCATTGCTCGACGTATCGAAGCGGGTATGAAATCTGTTCTTGCTGCGCTGGCTGATCATCCTGAGACGATTGCTGAAATGATTCGACATTTCAGAAGAGTTGAAGCTGGTGAGGCGCGTCTACTCGATTTGTGTAATGGATTTGTCGATCCCAATCAAACAGACGAAGTGCGTAATCCCAATGCGCCGACTGATGAAGGTGAAGAGCCAGAAGCACCGCTAGATATTGAAGATGTACGAACCTGCATCAATAAAATGGAGGTCGTCTACATCAAGGCAATGGACGCCTGTGCGAAGCATAAAGAGGGTAAGGTCAAGAGCCGTCCTGACAAGCTGCTTGCAGAGATGGCGACGCTATTCCTGGAGTTTAAATTAACGCCAAAGATGATGGAGCGCTTAACCGGTCAGGTGCGCACCTACATTGAAAAAATTCGCCTCTGTGAGCGCACCGTGATGCGCCTCTGTGTTGAAGATGCAGAGATGCCTAGAAAGGCATTCATCACCTCATTCCCTACCAATGAGACCAATATCAATTGGATTGATGAGCAGATCAAAGGCAATAAGGATTGTGCTGCGAAATTGACAGAGTGCGCCGATGAGGTTCGCAAACAGCAGCAGCGTCTGATCAAAATGCAAAACTCATGTGGCATGGGTATTACCGAAATTAAAGACATCAATCGTCGTATGTCGATTGGTGAGGCCAAGGCACGTCGTGCCAAGAAAGAGATGGTCGAAGCGAACCTTCGTCTGGTTATCTCCATCGCCAAGAAATATACCAACCGTGGTCTACAGTTCCTTGATCTGATTCAGGAAGGCAATATTGGCTTGATGAAAGCGGTCGATAAGTTTGAATATCGTCGCGGTTACAAGTTCTCGACCTATGCCACATGGTGGATTCGTCAGGCGATCACCCGTTCGATTGCCGATCAGGCGCGCACCATTCGTATTCCTGTGCACATGATCGAGACTATTAACAAACTCAATCGTATCTCACGTCAGATGCTGCAAGAGATGGGACGTGAAGCGACACCCGAAGAACTCTCTGAGCGCATGGAAATGCCGGAAGACAAAGTTCGTAAGGTGCTCAAAATTGCCAAAGAGCCAATCTCTATGGAGACCCCCATCGGTGATGATGAAGATTCGCACCTTGGCGACTTTATTGAAGATAACAATGCGATGTCTCCCGTTGAGGCGGCAACATTTGAAGGTCTTAAAGAGGCAACACAAGGCGTACTTGAAGGCCTTACTGCTCGTGAGTCGAAGGTATTACGCATGCGCTTCGGTATCGATATGAATACCGACCACACACTCGAAGAAGTGGGTAAACAGTTTGATGTAACCCGTGAGCGTATTCGTCAAATTGAGGCAAAGGCACTGCGTAAGCTGCGTCACCCAAGCCGTTCTGAACAGCTTCAAAGCTTTCTCGACTCGGCAGAACAATCGGGCTCAAGCTAAGCGTAAATCATTTGGGCCTATAGCTCAGTTGGTTAGAGCAGGGGACTCATAATCCCTTGGTCCTTGGTTCGAGTCCAAGTAGGCCCACCAACTAAATCAAAGCCTCAATATTGGAAACAGTGTTGGGGCTTTTATTTATAGCTATCATTTATTTCGTAGTGTAAATAGTTCAGGAAAGATAGTATGGTTTAGGGGTTTAAAATCTAGTTTGTTCCATATGAATTAATGGAAGATAAGCTTATTTTTT
>JAOTST010000045.1 GCA_029864785.1 Chromatiales bacterium
AACTCCTCTCCATACCGCACTATTCCCTACTATTCGTATGTAATTTACCCTATTTTTGTTCATCTCGCGTAACTATCAAACCCTCATCACACCATTTGTAAGAAGCTCTGGTAAAATATCGCTATGTCTGTAAAAAATGTTGTCACAAATCACCTCACAAATCGTCGAGTACTGCTCGCCATCAGCGGTGGCATCGCCGCCTATAAAACTCCCGAACTAGTGCGTCAATTGATTAAGTCGGGGGCTGAGGTTCGCGTCATCATGAGCGCATCAGCAGGTCAGTTTGTCACTCCTTTGACTCTGCAAGTGCTATCGGGGCACCCCGTCTATTCAGACCTGTTCGAGTTGGAACAAGCCGCCGAACAGCCTGATCATCATGAGCAGCAGAACAGCGCGATGAACCACATTGAGCTAGCTCGTTGGGCCGATGTCATCCTGATAGCCCCTGCTACTGCCAACACTATCACCAAAATTGCTCAAGGGATGGCAGACGATCTCCTCTCCACCACCTTGCTGGCATCCACGGCAGCGATAATGATCGCCCCAGCCATGAATAGCCAGATGTGGCTCGCCGAAGCCACACAAAAAAATATTACCCAGTTACAGCAACGCGGAACAACAATCATCGGCCCAGCATCCGGAGAGCTCGCCTGTGGTGAGATCGGAGAGGGGCGTCTGGTCGAAAATAGTGTGCTCCTACAGGCGCTCAACCACCACTTTTCAGAGGGCCCTCTCAGCGGTGTCCAAATCACCATTAGCGCCGGCCCAACCCGCGAACCTATCGACCCGGTACGCTACATCAGCAATCGCAGCTCAGGAAAAATGGGTTATGCACTGGCCGAAGCCGCACAACGAATGGGAGCAGATGTTCGACTGGTTTCAGGACCGGTATCAATAACACCACCGGTAGGAGTAACGCTTATTCAGGTAGAGAGTGCACGAGAGATGCACAGTGCCGTCATGGAAAACAGCGGTGAAATATTCATCGCCTGTGCGGCGGTGGCCGACTACCACCTGAGTGAGGTTCCCGTGCAGAAAATCAAAAAATCCAATTCAGTACTAACCCTAACGCTCAGCCCCAATCCAGATATCCTCAAAGAAGTTGCCCAACAAGCCACCCCCCCATTTACTGTTGGATTTGCCGCAGAGACTGAAAATCTGGAGAAGCATGCGCTCAATAAGATGGCGCAGAAGGGGATCGACATGATTGCCGCCAATCTTGTCGGAGATGTAGACAGCGGCTTTGATCATGATCACAATAGGCTCTCGGTCTACTGGCGTGATGGAGTAAGCCAACTTGAACTTGCCTCAAAAAAAATTATCGCCGAGCAGCTCATGTCGCTCGTGCATAAACAGTTTTTAACCCAAAAATAATCATTAGATATGCAACCAATTCAACTCAAAATACTCGATCCACGAATCGGCAACGAGATCCCGATGCCCGAATATGCTACACACGGCTCTGCCGGCCTCGACCTGCGTGCATGCCTCGATCAAGCAATCTCCATTGCGCCGGGTGAGACCCAGCTAATCCCGACTGGCATGGCCATTCATATCGACTCACCTGATCTTGCCGCCATGTTGCTGCCACGCTCGGGGCTCGGTCATAAACATGGTATCGTGCTGGGTAATCTGGTGGGGCTAATCGACTCAGACTATCAGGGACAGCTCTTTGTCTCATGCTGGAACCGTAGCGATACCCCGTTTACCATAGAGATTGGCGAACGCATTGCGCAGATGGTCATTGTTCCTGTTGTGCAGGCACAATTTGAGATCGTCGACGAATTTGATGCCAGTCAACGTGGTGAAGGTGGATTTGGGCATACTGGGAGAACGTAGAGACCGTGGCACTGTTTAAAGGAAGAGGATCCAAGGAGAAGGTTAAAAACGAGAAACCCAAAAAGGTGCCTCAATTTAAGGGACTGTCGATCGGTAAAATCCTCTGGTCAGGTTTTTTGGTGATCGCCATCATTACTCTCCTCAGCGCTTATAGTAGCTATCTCCTCTATGCCGAACTGATTGATAATAATCATGATGATCAACAATCGGCTATCGCTACACGGGCAGCGGCAGTCCTCTCCGCACGGCTTAATGGCCTAAGTCGGCAAATTGAGCACATCCTTGACGATGAGCTCATCCAAAGCGCCTTAAGTGAACACCCAGCCGATGATCTTACGCCCCCAAACACCCTGCAAACCCGATTAACCGAGCAGCTACCCCAGTTAATACGCCAGGTGATCATCGATAGCAACACTCAACCCAACGACCAGATCCAGCCGCCATTAAGCTACGCATGCCTGGAGCTTCCCGCGCTGAAGAGCCCCATCCTGGAACTGCATCGCTTTGGCACCACTGAACAACACCTCGACATCGCCTTTCCGATCGGCGATGCCAGCAACAGTCGTAGCCTGCTGTTAAGCTTTGACGTCCGTATGGTTAACCAATGGCTCAAAAGCATTGATAGTGGTGACAGTTATATCGCCCTACAGCAGCAGATCGATAGCCATGCGCCCCTCACCTTTGGGCAGACTGGCAATCTCCAGCTATCTGGAAGTCACAACGTCATCACCCACACTATTCCTGCAACGCATTTTCAGGTCACCGTAGCCCTCCCCATCGTTGAGTCCCTCACTCAAATAGAACGTATCCTTTTCTTTGCTAATTTTGCTGTGGCACTCCTATTTGTGGCTCTGGCACTCTGGGCCACACTCGCCATCGTTCGTCTCATTCTTAACAAAGATCTGCGCACTCTTGGCTCGCTCATGAAACAACCATCCTCTCACATTCACCATATTTTGCCGATCAAGCTTGCGGAGTTAAGGAGTTGTGCTGAAGAGATTAAAGGCCATCTGGGAATTAACGATAACGCAGCAATAGCCGACGAAACCACAAACACAAAAGATCAAGAGAATGAAATATCCCCTCTGTTTCAACCCGATATCACGGTTGATGTTGAGCCAGTGGATGCCCAAGAGAGTCAACCAACCGACGAAACGAAATAGATGAGTATCGATTTAGAAAAGGCGATGAACAACGCCCACATCCTGGGTGAAGCCCTCCCCTATATTCGCAAATTTTCAGGCAAGACGATCGTCGTCAAATATGGCGGCAACGCCATGACCGATGAGAAGCTCAAGCAGGGATTTGCTCGCGACGTAATCCTAATGAAGCTGGTAGGAATGAACCCCATCATTGTTCATGGCGGAGGGCCTCAGATTAATCACCTTCTTGAGCGCGTTGGCAAGGAGAGCAAATTTATTGATGGCATGCGCGTCACCGACAAAGAGACCATGGACATCGTGCAGATGGTGTTAGGTGGTCTGGTCAATAAAGAGATCGTTTCGCTCATTAACCAGAATGGCGGTAACGCCGTCGGCCTTACCGGAAAAGATGGCTCTCTGATTCGCGCCCGTAAGCTCCAATTTAAGAGTCAATTACCGGAGATGAACACCCCAGAGATTGTCGATATCGGTCACGTTGGCGAGGTTGCATCGATTCAGCCAGAGGTCGTTGACATGTTGACTCACGGTAATTTTATTCCTGTTATCGCGCCCATCGGGGTCGGTGATGATGGCGAGTCTTACAACATCAATGCCGATCTGGTTGCCGGTAAATTGGCCGAAGCCCTCAATGCTGAAAAGCTGATTTTGCTCACCAATACCCCTGGGCTGCTCGATAAAAATGAAAAAACTCTGACTGGTCTCAACGCCGACAAAGTCGATGAATTAATTAAAGATGGCACCATTTACGGCGGCATGTTGCCCAAGATTCGTTGCGCCCTTGAAGCGGTTCAAAGTGGCGTCACTAGCGCCCATATTATTGATGGACGTGTTGAACATGCGCTCCTACTTGAGATATTCACCGACGATGGTGTCGGTACGCTCATCCAAAATTAATCCTCCCTTTACGAAGCAGCAATAGCCAAATAACGATCGAGATCATGCCTGAAGAAAATAGCAAACCGTCACGCCGCCAGCAGATTCTGGAGACCCTCGCCCAACAATTAGAGGCTAAGCCAGGTCAAAAGATCACGACTGCATCGCTGGCAAAAGCCGTCGGCGTATCGGAGGCTGCACTCTATCGCCACTTCCCCAGCAAGGCCCGGATGTACGAGGGGCTGATTGAATTTATTGAAGACTCCATATTCGGAATCATCGCTCGCATTATCGAAGATGATGCAACCAGTAGCGGCCGCTGTAAAAAAATTACCGCTCTCATCCTCACATTCTCAGAACGCAATCCTGGGATTAGTCGAATATTGGTAGGAGATGCACTAATGGGTGAACACGAGCGCCTTCACGCACGCATTGTGCAGCTTTTTGATCGAATAGAGTCACAGTATAAACAGATTATGCGTGAAGGAAATCTGGCCAATGAACTACAACGTGAAGTGCACATCGCCGCCAGCGCCAACCTGTTTCTATCATTCGCCGAGGGGCGCATGAATCAATATGTTCGTAGCCACTTTAAACGCTCCCCAACAGCTGAATGGGAACTTCAGTGGCAGGTCGTCAGCGGTGCTATCTTCGCCTAGCTTTTAGCTCCATAAAGCGTTTATAGTCATCATCATATTTCTTGATTAGCTTCGACTTCTCCGCCTCTTTTTGGTGAATAAATGCCTCCTTAACGGAGATCTGATTGCGCGTTGCACGAATCTGCGCCATCGATGTCTCGGGCACCGACTGTCCACTACGTTCGAGGTCTGCAATCTTTCCCTGCTCCTCCTCCAGCTTTTCCTTAAGTTTGGCAATACTCACCAGACTCAATTCAAGATAGCCCTCAAAAACGGCGACTTTGCGATCACGGGCAGCAGTAATCTCCTCCCCTTTAAGGAAAGTTGAAAGCAGCACGCGATCTCTAGATGCCTGCTCTTCGAGCCTCTTTTTCGACTCACTCTCTTTGATCCTCTGCTCATCCGCACGGCGACGTTCTGCCAAAATCTCTTCACGAGTTTTTGCTCGCCCCCTCACCTCTGTCGTTAGCCCTCGATTGTTAAGCGTTCGCGTCTCCTTCTGCGCATACTCGGGCGGCACCATGTTGCCACACTCTCGGTAACCTTCACTATTTTTCCAGCACTTGATCGCCGCAAAACTACCCTGTGCATACAACAGTGTTGCTGTAGCAATTAGAATTGGAAAAATTTTCATCTAGCTAACCCCATACTGATTACGGTAAGCCTCAACGGCCTCTCGATTTTGATCCATCGCACGATCACCTTCAAGGAACTGTAGCAGATCGGCCAGAGTAATAATGCTGGCCACAGTGATACCAAAATTAGATTCAACTTCCTGTATCGCCGACTGTTCTCCCTTACCACGCTCCTGACGATCTAGTGCAATCACCACGCCTGAAGCCTTTGCATCATTGGCATCAATAATATCCATCGCCTCACGAATCGCCGTGCCCGCAGTAATCACATCATCGATAATCAATACGTTGCCATCAAGACCCGCTCCTACAAGGTTACCGCCCTCACCATGATCCTTCGCCTCCTTACGATTAAAGCAGTAAGGAATATTGACATCATGATGTTCTGAGAGTGCTACCGCCGCAATCGTCGCCAGCGGAATACCTTTATAGGCTGGACCAAAGAGCACATCAAAATCGATCTTAGATTCAATGATTGCAGCCGCATAAAAACGCCCTAGCTGGGCTAACTGTGCGCCGGTATTAAATAGTCCCGCATTAAAAAAGTAGGGACTGACCCGGCCTGATTTCAGAGTAAATTCACCAAAGCGTAATACGTCATTATCGATGGCAAACTGGATGAATTCACGTTTATAGTCTTGCATTAACGGCTCTCGCTTAAATGGTCTGGAAATAACCTCTATAGTAACTCAATTAGACAAAACGGAAAAACCTACCGCCCACTTTCAATCGTCTCAATCATTCTGGGGTGATAGAGTCGAATGAGCGGAGCCCCCTTACTCTGATGAACCCACCCTCTGATCGTAATCAACTTGCCAACCAACTGTTGCGGAGCACGTCCACTTCGAACAAAGGGAGCCAGATGCTCCTTGCGAAGAAGTGCTTTTACACCACCTTTAAAGTAGAACATCCAAGCACTGCGCTTCTCTTCCGTTCGCTTAACCACACCCCTTAGACGGCGAAAGCTATTGCGAAAATTTTTTGCCGCCTCAATGGGATAAATCTTGAATTGCGGTAGCAGCCAGATCCCACGACCAGACTCCCGTGCCTCACTTTCAGCGCTAAAATATTGATCTATAAGACGTACATTAGGGAGTTTAACCACTGCATGGGCAAATCCTTCCGCAAGGATCATGGCATTAATGTTCTTACCCTCTTTGGTGAATATATGCGCCAACACCCGCCGATACTTATCATATCGCTCAGCGCCATACTCCAATCGCACCAGTTTCCCCTCGATTAACTCCTGCAAGTAGTCACTGGCTACATCACCGCCGGGATCTGCTGGCTGATTTCGATGAGCAACCTCTGGAGTATTCAAACCAATCAAACGAACTCTATTGCCGTTCTCAAGCACAACCGTATCACCATCAATCACTCGGGTAACACGGTAAAAGCCATTACCACTATCAATAGTGAGTTGCTCGGCCGCCGTACCTTCCGGAGGACGCTCATCAGTATAGTGTTGAACACCCTGACTATCTTGCCAACGATAGTAACTTTCTGCCGCAAGTAGAGGAGCCACGAGAAGAAGCACGACACCAAAGATGAGCTGAATTGTTGACCGCTTTTGCATCGCTTCATGGTAAGGTTAGCGCCGCCAATTAGCCAGAACAGATCCAATTGCGAGATAAAGTTTGACCTCAGCCCTCATTACCGCCCTGATTTTGGGACTATTCAGTACCATTCATTGCGTGGGAATGTGCGGCGGCATTATGGGGGCACTCACCTACAGTCTGCCGCTAGAGGTTCGTAACAATCGCCGCCAGCTATGGCCCTACGTCCTGCTCTACAACTTGGGGCGTCTCCTTAGCTACACCCTCGCAGGAGCGTTATTTGGAAGCCTTGGCGCCATTCTCTACAAAACAGTCAGCCCCCACTTCGGCTACCTGTTCCTGCAATATATTGCGGCTCTGGTTATGGTTTCAGTCGGCCTCTATATCGCCGGCTGGTTTCCTAAATATGCCTATATCGAACGTTTAGCCGCTCCTATCTGGCGCTTTATGGAACCCTTTGGAAGACGCCTACTCCCCGTCTCATCGCCGTTTCAGGCCTTCGCCTATGGAATGATCTGGGGCTGGCTACCCTGTGGACTAGTCTACTCGGCACTACTACTAACCATTACCAGCAGTGGGCCACTTGAGGGGGGGTTATTTATGCTCGCATTTGGCGTTGGAACCCTTCCTGCTATAATGGGTATAGCGCTAGTAGCCGAAAAGATCGTAAGATATGCAAGAAATCCGACCATTCGAATGTTGGCCGGTCTGTTTTTAATCATGTTGGGACTAACCGGGCTGCTCTTTGCAGAACAGCTACACCAATTTAGCCCCTTTATGAGTACGTCAGATATGGAGTGCACCAGTGAACAACAGCTTTGATAAAAATATTCTGGGAGAAGCCCCTGAACTCAAGGCCATACTGAGGTCTGCCCAGATTATTGCCGCAACCGATGTAACCGTCATGCTGCAAGGTGAGAGCGGTACGGGTAAAGAACTAATGGCTCGCGCAATTCACGATGAGAGCCCTCGTAGCAGCGCTCCCTTTGTCGCCATCAACTGTGCAGCACTCCCCGAATCATTAGCTGAGTCAGAACTTTTTGGGCACAATAAAGGTGCTTTTACTGGTGCTGACACACAAAAAATGGGGCGTATCCACGCCGCCGATGGAGGTACCCTCTTTCTTGATGAAGTTGCAGAACTTCCTCTAAATGTGCAATCCAAGCTATTACGGTTTCTCGAATCCGGGGAGTGCCAACGTTTAGGCGAAACCTCAACCAAATGCGTCAACACACGTATCATCAGCGCCTCTCATGTTGATCTCCTTAAGCATGTAGAAGAGGGAACATTCCGTGATGACCTCTACTATCGACTTAACGTTGTTCCATTAGAAATTCCACCACTGCGAGAAAGAAGCGGCGATATCCGCCTACTCATTGGAGCTTTAACCGTTCAACTCGCCAGCCAGTACCAACTGCCGGTTCCTACCTACTCTAAAGATGCGATGAAACAGCTTGACGCATATAGTTGGCCCGGAAATATACGCGAACTGCGCAATCTCTGTGAGCGGATGTTAATCCTCGCAAGCGGTAAAAAAATCGGCATCCAAAATCTTCCATCCGAAATAAAAGAGTCTCAACAGAGCCGACATCGTAAGAGTATCTTTGATATTCCAGATGAAGGAATTTGTCTCGATGAAGTAGAGCAACAGTTAATAAATAGTGCTCTCAACAAGGCAATGGGAAATCAGAGCAAGGCCGCACGTCTATTGGGGCTTAGCCGAGACACCCTCCTCTATCGCATCAAAAAATACGCCATTAACTAGCACCTAACCTCGTATGAGGCTCAGAGCATTTATCAAAATTTAGCTGGTGCTTCTCAATACAATCTCTTAACGAAGCAAAAAATGCATCGAAAAAGAGAGCTCCATCGGCAACAAGATCTCCGCCGGTGGTGATGGCATAGGAATCGATTTATCAATCGCCTCACGCACCGCCTTTTGTAATACGCGCTGCTTCCCCGCAATATGAATGTTCGCAACTTGTCCCTTTGAGAGAAGCGTAAAAGAGATGGCTATCTCACCCTCTATACGACGCCGTCTTGCCGCGCGAGGATAGTGCTTATTCGCTTCGATGTGGGCAAACAATATGCGCAAATATTCTTGTTTCGCTCTCTTTATCAAACCGGGATCAACAGAAGCCGCCGCCACCGATTGAGCTGGTTGTGTCATCGGTTCCGCCGGCTTAATGACCGGATTCTCTTCCGGTGGCTTTTCTTCGACCACTTCCTTAGGGAGAGGTTCTGGCTTTGGCTTTGGCTTCGGCTTTGGCTTTGGCTTTGTCTTCGG
>JAOTST010000310.1 GCA_029864785.1 Chromatiales bacterium
AAAGCATTTTCATTATTACCAACCCGAACCCCTCCAGAATAAGTATCCCAACTCGAGGTATTGAGTACATTCCGCTCAATTGTTTTTGCCTTATTTTGAACTGTTGTTGTTAACTCTGATGCGGCAGCATTGAAAGGGTGGATTTGATACTTATCACCAATAACAGGCGCTGCAGGAAGGGTAATTTCAAACCCTTCATCAAACAGTCCGACACCTGCCCCTGACAAGGTACTATCAGCCGCAGTTAATACATTATCTGCGGGAAGACCATCGTTAGTGACCGTTGCCGAAAAGCCATCACTTAAACGGGTGATTTTCCAATCATTGGCTGTTGGGACGCCCAGATATTCAAGCTCATAAGTAGGGTCAATTGAGTTTGCCGCTGCAAATTGCGCAGGTTCTGTAATTCCTACAGAGAGATCCCCTGCTGTGGTTTGAAAGGGACGGACCAAGAATCGATCTTTGTCACCAGCAACAAGGCCACTGACATCAATAGCACTAACATCAACCACAAAGCCATCGGCTGCGGTATAAGATGTTACGGTCGGAAAGGCTGGATTGTTGTTATTTACTGTAAGAGCCACTGTCGTATTGTCAGTAAGACGAGTCATCGACCAGCTTGTAGTGGTCGCATCATATTCCAGCTCATAGTCACTCGCTTGCCACTTACTCCTTAGTTGAGCAACATCATCCATTGTTCCGGGAACACCTAGAGTTCCCGCGTCATCAACTGTTCTAACAAACGATGCGGTAACTTCTCCGCTACTTGTGTTTCTTGTGTTAGCAGAAACATTGGGGCCTGAATAGTTGAAGAAATCGACGCCTGTATTGCCATTGAGATCATAACCTTCTCGATGAAGTTCATTAAAATTCTCGGCAAGTACCGCGGCCATACGGCCAATTTCATTCTGTGCTGGGCGTTGAATCTCTTTTTGAAAATCGAGGATACCACCGATAACACCACCGCTCATCGCATCGGTCACATCTATCTTTGCGCCGCCCATGAAGACCCTAAAACCATTTCCCTGATACTGATCTTGCATGACACCAACTGTCTCTGAGTGAGCACCAATCACCAAGCTTTGACCATCTCCAGTAAATACACTAACGGTGCCGTCCTGAGCCTCTATGGTGCTAACGGACACCCGTTCTGAGAGCTGATCAACTAGGTGATCACGCGCATCAAGGAGATCAAGCGGTATATTGTCACCGCTATCTTGTATTTTAAGGTTAATTCCCGCTATCTGCTGTCCAAAACTATTGATCTCACTGACAACTTGCATCAAGCGTGAATTGGAGGTTGCGCTAATTTCATCTAGTCGGCTATTTAGTTCGCGAAATCTTGCAGTAAGCATATCTGCCTCGCCCATAAGAACCTGGCGACTTGCGATAGATGTTGGATCGTTTGAGACATCCTGCGTAGCACTGAAGTAGTTTTGAATCTGTGAGGAAAGCCCACTATCACTACTTGCAAAGAGGCGATCAATCTCGCCGGTAAGGTCGCCAAAGGTTGCCGTCCTTCCAAATGCAGCACTGTCATATCGGACACTATTGGTAAGCACCTGATCGTAGGCACGATCGATTCTTCCAATTTCAACCCCTGCTCCCGGTGCAGCACTATCACTAGGATTGGTACTTCCCAAGGCATTTAGGTTAACCCGCTGTCTTGAATAGCCTTCGGTATTAACATTGGCAATATTATTGGCCGTGGTCGCAAGAGCTCGCTGAAACACCAGCAGGGCTGAGCGGCTCGTATCAATCATTCCCATAATATAATCACCTTAAATCTATTCACGTTGAGACTATCCTACACTTAGTATCGTCTAGTGGGCTAATAACTTTAGCTTAACTAACATAAGGTTAAAGCAATTTTCTTGCCAATTAATTTCTTAAAACCCGCTGAGTTACGTTACAAAGAAGTTCATAGGAGATGGTTGTTGCGCCCTTAGCCACCGAATCAACCATTAATCCACGCCCCCAGAGCACTACTGAGTCACCCACTTTTGCGTCAGGCTGTGAGCGTAAATCAACGGTAATCATGTCCATCGAAACCCGGCCAATCAGCGATACCAATTCACCGTTAACCAAAACAGAGGTTCCACTGACCGCATGGCGTGGATATCCGTCACCATACCCCACTGAAACCACGCCTACAGCCATATCCTCTGGGCATTTCCAACTGCTGCCATAGCCGATGCAATCACCTTTTTGGAGGTCATTAATGGCCATAATTCTGCTTTCAAAGTGCATCACCGGTCGAAGGTCAAGTTCCTCAGCGGTTTTATCGGCAAAGGGAGATGAACCATAGAGCATGATACCGGGGCGCACCCAGTCAAGATGAGAGTGTTTCCAGCCCAAAATGCCACCTGAATTGGCCAGTGAATACTCCCCCGCTAGGTCTTGTGTCGCTTGCTGAAAAGCGTCTATCTGCCGTTGAGTTTTGCTATTTTGGGTATCATCAGCGTCAGAAAAATGGCTCATCCAGCCACACACTTCTATCCCGTCCAGCTTCTCAAGACGATTTTTAACCCGCTCGACCTCTTCTAAGGGGAATCCAAGTCGGTGCATGCCGCTATCCAGTTTGATCCAGACCTTTAAACCAGCAGGTGGCTGTTCCTCAAGGAGATCAAGCTGATAAGCGCTGTGAAGCACACAGATAATCCCCTGTTCCACGACTGTAGCCAGCTCATCAAGATCGATAAAACCGCCAAGAATAACAATCGGTTGGGAGATTTTTGCCTGTTTCAGGGTAAGCGCCTCACCCAGAGTAGCCACTGCAAAGGCATCGGCTTCATCAAGTGCCTGCGCCACCTTGACCATGCCGTGCCCATAGGCGTTGGCCTTA
>JAOTST010000046.1 GCA_029864785.1 Chromatiales bacterium
AAATTGATCATGATGCCGCTTGATGCAACGGGTCTTGTCGGTTCAGTTGGCGGCATCACAGAGCTCGTCAAAAGCCTCAACAAATAGAGAAATTATTCAACTATGGAAGCGTTTTTTAACGAATATATGAATCACTGGGCCTGGCTCTCTCTGGGTGTTACTTTCATTATCATTGAGTTGCTAGCACCCGGTACCATGATGATGTGGCTCGGAATTGCAGCTGTTGCGATCGGACTCATCGTCGCAGTTATTCCGATCTCCTGGGAGTGGCAGATCTTTCTCTTCTCGGTCATCTCTGTCGGCTCTATTCTCTTCTGGCGAGCTCGAATCAAAAAGTACCCTCAAAAAAGTGACAATCCATCACAACAAAAAGAGGAGCCAACTTATAGGAACCACCCATCGATTAAGTAAAGCGATTATAGAGGGCAAAGGGAAGATCAACATCAACGATAGCATATGGGTTGCCACAGGCCCCGATCTCCCTAAAGGAAGCAAGGTAGAAGTTATTAATGTCGATGGAAATCATCTGAGTGTAAAATCAACAGATGAGTAGTTCATCCATTTGAATCGAAAAATGTTTAGCTCCCATCCTAACTTCACCCTGCATCGATACGGAAATATCTCACATATTAGTGATGCCGTAAGAGACAGTTCGGTTCAGGATCTATTGAACGACCCGAAACAGAATAAATAATATTACGTTTTTTGTATAAAATCAGACCAAAGGCTATACATAGCCACTAATTAAAATATGGATGACAAAAGCAGGATGCGGCAATTAATTAAATTTTTCATAACGGCATTATTCATTCTACTCTCTGGTTGTAGCGATGAGCTGGATACCACCTATGCACCTCGCTTTACCACTGCACCAGTCTATCCTGAAAATCACTATATTTTTGGTATACACCCTCTACACAACCCACAAAGGCTGAATGAAGTCTTTGAACCTTTAATGCGTTATCTAAGTGATAATATTCCTAATAGCCATTTCAAGTTAGAGGCTTCTCGCAACTACGCCTCTTACAATAAAAAGCTCTATGCCAAGAAATTTGATTTTGCTCTACCCAACCCATTTCAAACAATTAATGCCGTTGATAAGGGATACCATGTTTTTGCCAAAATGGGCGATGATGACAATTTTCGAGGCATCATTCTAGTGCGTAAAGATAGTGATATAAAAAAACCGACCGACCTCATTGGAAAATCGATTAGCTATCCTGCTCCAACCGCTCTGGCGGCAACAATGTTGCCCCAATACTATCTACAAACCCATGGCGTTAACGTCATGAAAGATCTTGATAACCGCTATGTCGGTTCGCAAGAATCATCCATTATGAGTGTCTATCTTGGAAATACCACTGCCGGTGCAACCTGGCCACCACCGTGGTTCGCGCTTGTTAGAGAACGCCCTGAACTGGCACAAAAATTAAAAATTATCTGGAAAACATCCGCTCTCCCCAATAATGGCATCGTTGTACTTCCAACCGTACCATATGAAATAACGCATCAGGTTAAGTCACTTCTCATCAATCTAGATAAAAATGACAAAGGCAGGGAAATTTTGGAGCGAATGACGCTCTCAAAATTTGAATCAGCAGATAATGACACTTATCAAACTGTACGTGATTTTGTAACCACGTTCGGTAAAAGTGTACGACCTATTAATTAAAGGAAATTTGGTTTGTATAACCCCCTATATAAATTTTGGACGGCATCGTTACAACGGCAGCTTATTCTCGGCATTGCATTAGTGCATACGATATTGATGAGCATATTTGTTCTTGACCTTGTTGAACGTCAGCGCGACTTTTTAATCGAACAGAACACCATGGAGGCCAAAGCGCTTGCAAAAACTCTTGCCGCCAATGGTGTCTCATGGATTTTGGCCAACGATACAATCGGTATCGAAGAGATTATCAGTTCTCAAAATAATTTCCCCGGACTCAACTACGCCATGTTTGTTGATATGGAAGGAAAAATATTAGGCTACTCTGATCGAACAAAGGTTAATCACTATATTGATGACCCTGTTAGTCTCCAGCTTCTCAATGCTCCAGCAGAAACGATTGTTCTTATAGAAAATAGCGCGCTGATTGATGTGGCTGCGCCCATTATATCTAACTCAAGCCAAATTGGCTGGGCACGCGTAGGAATTAGTCGTCAAGAAATATCCAAAAGCCTCGCACTTGTCACTCAAAAGGGCCTCATCTATATGCTTTTGGCGATTACTGTAGGGATCATTTTCGCATGGTTTATGGCACGTGGCCTAACAGCAGGATTAAACCGTTTAAGTCAGGCAACACATAGCATCACCAAGGGTAATCGCGATGTCAGTTGTGAACTGAATCGTCATGATGAACTTGGAAAATTATCTAATGATTTTAATCGGATGCTCAATATCATCAATGACCGAGAGGAGGAGCTAAGTACCAATCTATCTCTCTTGAATGCTTTGCTCAATTCAGTTCCAGACTTAGTCTTTTATAAAGACCTTAACGGGCACTATATGGGCTGCAATGCCGCTGTGGAAAAGCTATTTGGACTGCCAGAGAAAGAGGTTGTCGGGAAAAGTGATTATGACATTTTTCCGAAAGAGATAGCTGACTTTTTTAAAGAGAAAGACCAACAGATGCTGAAGAGCGGAGTTCCTCAGCGCAATGAGGAGTGGGTCACCTATCCGGATGGAGAACGTGTGCTGCTAGATACACTAAAAACCCCATTCTACACAACAGAGGGTGAGCTGATTGGTCTGATCGGTGTATCACGTGATATTACCCTTATTAAAGAACAGGAAGAGCAGCTACGCAGCAGTAGAAAAATGGATGCCCTTGGAAAACTAACCGGTGGAATCGCTCATGACTACAACAATTTACTCGGAATTATCTTGGGGTTTGCCGAACTACTTGAAATAAAACTGGCGGATCAGCCGCCGCTAAAGAAGTACGCCGAACAGATCATGAATGCGGGACAAAGAGGTGCCTCACTCACAAAAAAACTGCTCACATTCTCTAAAAGCAACCCCTCAAAAATTGAAAGTATCAACATCAATACGGCAATTCAAGACGCCTACCAGATGATAGAGAAATCATTAACAGCAACGATCGAAATAACCCTGCATCTCGATAAAAACCTATCAATGACCCAGCTGGACTCTGATGACTTTGATAATGCCCTTTTAAATATCTGTATCAACGCCGCACATGCCATGGATGGCACCGGAAAATTAGTTATTACCACATCAAATGAGATCCTCTCATCATCCCAAGTGAGGAAGCTTTCCATTGCACCAGGAGACTATGTATCTGTTTCCATCTCCGACCAGGGAAGTGGAATGGATGAAGAGACTATTAGCAAAATATTTGATCCATTCTTCTCAACCAAAGGTGAAATGGGGACAGGATTAGGACTTAGCCAAGTCTACGGTTTTGTGAATCGTGCCCATGGCGCTGTCAAAATTGATTCTAAGCTGGGGGAAGGAACAACATTCACCCTCTACTTTCCAAAAGATATGAGTGCAGAGGTTTCTGAACATATTGAACAACCTGTCAGTTCACATGAAGTGCTAGGAAACCCAACCGTATTAATTGTCGATGATGAAGCATCTTTGTGCGAATTAACGCGTGAGATTCTCGCAAATGCAGAATTCAATGCCCTTACCGCTCAAAGTGGCGAAGAGGCTCTTAACATTCTAAATAATCGACCGGTCGATCTCCTTCTCACCGATATCATTATGCCTGTTATGGATGGACATCAACTTGCACTGCTTGCAAAAGAGAGTCAGCCTGATATAAAAATTCTATTTATCAGCGGCTATAGCGACTCTTCAGATGAAGAAGATAATAATCGTATTCAGAAACCTATAAAATCTGCCGAACTGATTAAGCAGGTCGAAAATTTGTTAACTGAGTAACTCTTTTTGTATGACGCGCAATTCCTGAGAAGTCGAATTCACGAATATTATTCACTCTCATCCGCATCGGTAAACTCATTGGCTATGTTCACAAACTGTTGTTCGATTGCTAGTAATGCATCCAACACATCTGGATCAAAATGCTCGCCCTTTCCCTCTTTGAGAATAGCCATCGCATCCTGATGCGAGAATGCCTCCTTGTAAACTCTTTTGGTAATAAGTGCATCATAGACATCAGCCACCGCCATTAAACGTCCTGAGATAGGGATTTCATCCCCTTTAAGACCTTTCGGATAGCCCTTCCCATTCCACTTCTCATGATGCGTGGTTGCAATCTCACGGGCATATTCTAAAAATGATGTTGAGCCCAACTCATTTTCAGCCACCTTAAGCGCCTCCCCACCCAATTCAGCATGCGTCTTCATAATGGTGAACTCCTCTGCATCAAGCTTTCCCGGCTTAAGTAAGATCCGATCGGGAATACCCACTTTTCCAATATCATGTAACGGTGCTGATTTATAGAGGAGCTCAATCGATTTATCATTCAATTCATGATTAAACCGGGGATGATGACGGAGCTGTTCTGCCAACACCTTCACATATCTTTGAGTGCGTCGAATATGAGCCCCTGTTTCATTGTCACGTGTCTCCGCCAGTGAAGCGAGACTCATAATGGTCACATCCTGTGTTCGTTGTAGTTCCTGAGTACGATTCAACAACGTCTTGATCATCACATTGGTGTGGTGAGCCATTACACCAAACTCATCATTACTGCTAATGGTAACCACACCGGAAAGATCACCATCAGTAGCTCTAACAAGTACTCGATTCTGGTTATTAATAAAGAGGTTTAGATTGTGAGCATAGGAAAAAATCACATTCATCACATAGAGCAGCAGTACCCCACCAATAAAAGCGAACTCCTTCATAATGGAAAGCTGTGCCGTGGCAATCGGAATATCATCGCCCACCCGCGACAACCAATCGAGATCTTTCACCACCATCAAGAAAAATATACCAATGATGAAAACAATGGTAATTCCCGCAAGCAGTGCAAATTTACCAACTAGCGGAAAATATTTGTCGTTAGGTCTTAAACGAACACCCTCCTTCTCAATATATATTGCTAATGATCGCTCACGCGCCAAAGCAACGTCAATCGCTATAAAAAGGCCTAACGTCACAAAGCCCAGAATCATCTTTAAGCCACTGGCGATAGGAAAATCATAGACAAAACCATTGGAGATCGTCAGGATAATTCCCGATAACAGAAAGAGAGATAGTTCGAGTTGAAAGGTACGTTTAACCTGCTGTTCAAGTGGCGCATTAACAACCCATCGCTTTGATAAGATGCGGTGAAGAAGATACTGAAAACCAACAATCAAAATAAGCGGTGTGGCTAACTGTAACGGAGTCAATCCCTCAATAAAGGGGCAGACCTGTACGCCATAAATACTAATAAAGATCAAAGTCGTCAGGTAATGTACCGCTACTCGCCCTTCACTACTCTCTCGATTACTCATCTCAGCTACTGCCATTAAAATTACCTGCTAAATATCTTTGAGAACAGACTATAACCTTAAAGTTCCCTGCAAATAACCATTGATTATTTACACTATTTAGCGAGTCGTACCGGCATTCGCTTTGCCCCCCAATCACCGGGGCTCTCCTCAAAAACACCCGCACATCGAGCCCCGCACTTTTTACAGCCTCCATTCGCATCAAGACCCCACTCTGAGAGCACATACCAGTCACGGCCAATCAACATCTCGCCACAGTGGTGACAGTAGGTACTCTCTCCCGATTTATCGTGCACATTGCCGGTATAGGCATAGTGAACTCCGTTATTAATGGCAATTTCACGCGCACGTGTTAGCGTGCTTGAAGGTGTGGACGGAATATCGAGCATCTTATAGTCTGGGTGAAAGGCGCTAAAGTGCATCGGCACATCAGGTCCGAGCTCGCCCGCAACCCATCGGGTCATCTCATTGAGCTCCTTATCCGAGTCATTCTTGCCGGGGATTAGTAACGTGGTCAGCTCAAGCCAGACATCGGTCTCATGCTTCAGATATTTAAGGGTATCGAGCACCGGTTGCAGATGCCCTCCACTCAACTTGTGGTAGAACTCATCGGTAAAGGCCTTTAGATCAACATTCGCTGCATCCATATATTGGTAGAACTCTCGCATCGGCTCTTCGCAAACGTAACCTGCGGTCACTGCAACCGATTTAATCCCGCGCTCACGACACGCCTTGGCGACATCAATCGCGTACTCATGAAAGATGACCGGATCGTTATAGGTGTATGCAACCGAACGACTACCCGTATCAACCGCCGCTTGAGCAATGGCCTCGGGGCTCGCATGATCGGCCAGCGTGTCAAACTCGCGAGATTTGCTGATATCCCAGTTCTGACAGAACTTACACGAGAGATTGCAACCCGCCGTGCCAAAGCTGAGTACAGGAGTACCGGGCAGAAAATGGTTGAGCGGCTTCTTCTCAATCGGGTCGACACAGTAGCCACTAGAACGACCATAGGTGGTTGAGACAATTGTCCCATTGAGATTACCGCGCACAAAGCAGAGGCCACGCTGCCCCTCCTTCAATTTACAGTAGCGAGGGCAGAGGTCACATTGCACGCGCCCCCCATCAATGACGTGCCAATATTTAGTCGCCACAACCGTTGCAAGATCAATCTCTTCCAGAGATTCGTGCCTATCTCCACTCATCACTTGCACTCCTGATATATGGTCTATACTGATAATCATAGACCAAAAATGCTCAGTGAGGAGCTAACATGTCTTTTACTGTTACAGACAGCCACAAAATGTTAGCCCGACAACCTGCCGTAGCAGGACTATTCTATCCCGCAGATCCCGATGAACTACATAACATGGTTCAAGAGATGCTGCATAAGGCACATCAACTTCCGGGCCATAAAGTGAAGGCACTCATTGCCCCTCATGCAGGTTACATCTACTCGGGACCCATCGCTGCCAATGCCTATATCCAGCTAAATCCCCTTAAAGATAAAATTAAACGCGTTGTACTATTGGGACCATCACACCGTGTTGCATTCAATGGACTGGCCTGTAGCAGTGCTGACTACTTTCACATGCCACTAGGAGACATCCCCGTTGATAAAGAAGCCATAGAGCAGATCAGTACACTGCCGCAGATTCAAATGCTCGACCGCGCCCATCAAGAGGAGCACTCACTTGAGGTTCACCTCCCCTTCCTGCAAGAGGTGCTTAATGACTTTTTACTCGTTCCCCTCGTAGTTGGAGAGGCATCACCAGATGAGGTGGCCGAAGTGCTCGACCTGCTCTGGGGCGGTGATGAAACACTGATTATCATCAGCTCTGATCTAAGTCACTACCACAACTATGAAACAGCACAACGGATGGATAACCAGACCTCCTACGCCATAGAGTCGCTACGCCCTCAAGACATTAACTACGACTCAGCCTGCGGACGTAATCCAGTTAACGGGCTTTTAAGCCTTGCACGCAAACGTCATCTACATGCCACCACCATTGACTTGAGAAATTCAGGCGACACGGCAGGCAGCCGTGATCAGGTGGTTGGTTATGGCGCCTATCTGTTTAATAACGGATCAATTAACGACTAGGCAATTAAACCATGTATAACAATTCACAACGCACGGTACTGCTCCAACTGGCTAGAAACGCTATTCGATATGGTCTGGATAATGGCAAGCCGTTGACCATCGATCCAGACAACTTTGAAGAGGCATTAAAAAAAATGCGCGCCTGCTTTGTCACCCTTCATCTAGATGGATCACTTCGAGGATGCATTGGTTCACTCGAAGCCTACCAACCTTTAATCGAGGACATTGCCCAAAACGCATACTCTGCGGCATTTCGTGACCCCCGATTTTCACCTCTGACAAAATCAGAGTTTGATTCGATTACCATCGACCTATCCATTCTCACGCCAGCCTCTGAAATGCACTTCGACTCTGAAGCGAATCTACTCGAACAGATTCGACCCAACATTGATGGATTGATCATCGAAGATCAGGGAAGACGTGGCACCTTCCTCCCCTCAGTATGGGAACAGCTCCCAGACAAAACAGAGTTTCTAACACATCTAAAGATAAAGGCGGGATTGTCACCCCAGCACTGGTCTAACACACTCAAAATGAGTCGCTATGAGACCGAATCATTTGGTTAAGCGATCATTGCTAATCGTACACGTTGTAGATCACATTACCCCCTAAAATAGCGGTAACATACCTTTTCTGATCAGAGGTAAAAATATCAAGTGATACTATTTGCGACATCGCTTTTGTTGGTTGCCTGTTCCAGCGGGGACGATCAAACCACTTCAAAACAGTCTGATAAAAATCGTGTTCTAGAGAGCCAAATGCAAGCACTTGAAAAAGCGAAAGCGGCTGAACAGATGCTTCAAAGTGGTGCTGATAGTCGCCAACAAGCTATCGAAGAACAGAGCCGGTAAGGTCCCGATTTGACCCATTTGATAATGAGACGACTTTCAACTAGTGTTCTTGTATTGCAAGGGATTATTATGAATTTATTAGAAAATGATTCTTTAGTTATACGGACCCGAAGGGGTCTGATCTAGCACAAGCCTCAGATCGCTCCGGCGGTCAACTTAGCAAAGCGTTATGTGTCGAAGGAAGTACGATGATTGAATTTATTGTTATTTTGCAGGTGATTATTGTTATTGGTGGCCCCTTATTTCTAATACATATAAATAAACGTGTAGGTAGTTACGCCAGTGAAGTTGGAAAAATAACTGCTATGAGTAAAAAAATTGATGATGTAGTTGAGCAACAAAAACAGATTACAAAAGCAACAGAAGAAACTAAATCTGATATTTTTCACTTGGCATGGAATAAAAAAGAAGCTCAAACAATTAAACGAAGTAAGCTTGAAATGTATTTGGAAGAGATCTTTGAAACCCTAGACATCATGTACAAAAATGTGGAAAAAGCACATGCATCTGATGAGGCAGAGGCTGAGAAATTTTCTGTAACATTGATTCCAAAACTAACTACCATTC
>JAOTST010000311.1 GCA_029864785.1 Chromatiales bacterium
CACGGTGTTTGTCGTCGATCGCTTCGGCAGCACCAAACATGTCGCTAAGGCGCATAAAGGGCAGTATTTCGCCCCGTAGATTGACGTAGTTGGCATTGTCATCGGAGCCGCGTAGGGATTCGTTGAGTTCAATACACTCGTCCACCATGTCGAGCGGTACGATGTATTGGGCATCACCCACACGCACCTGGAAGCCGTCGATAATCGCCAGCGTCAGGGGTAGGCGAATGGAGATGGTGCTCCCTTTGCCCATTTCACTGTCGATCTCCACCTGACCGCGTATCGATTCGATGTTTTTACGCACGACGTCCATGCCCACGCCACGTCCAGAGAGGTTGCTGACGGCATCGGCTGTTGAGAAGCCGGCTTCAAAGATGAGGCGATAGATCTCTTGATCGCTCAGCGTATGCCCTTCTTGAACTAACCCTTTTTCAATTGCCTTGTTGAGAATCTTCTCTTTGTTCAGTCCGCCGCCATCATCGATAATCTGGATGACGATGCTGCCTGAGTCGTGGAAGGCATCGAGGCTGACGGTGCCTTTGGCCTGTTTGCCCGCAGCCATGCGCACTTCGGGGGATTCAATGCCGTGGTCGATCGCATTTCTGACCAGGTGCATGAGGGGGTCACCAATCTTTTCAATCAGTGTTTTGTCCAGTTCGGTCTCGGCACCACTAATGCGCAGGTCGATCTCTTTACCCAGGTCGCGACTCACTTCACGCACGACACGTTTGTAGCGGTTAAAGGTCTCACCAATTTGAACCATCCTTAGTCCAAGGGCGGTATCGCGCACCTCTTCAACCAGACGTGAGAGGTTCTCCATCGCTTCATTGAGGGTGGGGTCGCCCTGTTTGCGTGCATTAAGGTCGGCATTGGCGGTGCCAATCACCAGCTCACCCACCAGGTTAACGAGGCTCTCCAGTTTTAGGGCGTTCACGCGGATGGTCTGTTGTGCGGTAACCCGCTGCTCTTTCAGGGAGCTCTGCTTTTTGACGGCGGCATCGACTACGGCTTGTTGAACAACGTTCTGTTCAACGGCAACAGTACCCAATTGCGGCACTTTCTGTTCAACACCACTGGCGGTGACTTCATCGGTCAGGTGATCTTGGGTATTGAGGACGTCGTCTTTTTCACGCTCGGTGAGGGCGCCACAGGCGAGCAGGATGTCCCCAATGCGCATGTCGGTCTCGGGCAGCTCTTCGATCATTTTGATGTAGGCGTCGATCTGGCTGTGTGGGGGCAGTATGCTGATCTTGCAGTCATCTTGCACAAATTCAAAGACCTCTTCGATGGTCTCTTTGTTGGTGTTGGGGGCGATCAGGACAATCTCAAAACCGAGGTAGCAGTTTTCGGGGTCAAACTCTGCCCAGGCGGGGATCCCATCATCGATCAGGATGACGCTTTTGATCTCACCAATTTTGGCGAGGTAGTTGATAAAGGAGGCGGGATCCATGCCGTTGCGCAGGGCATTGGGGCCAAAACGCAGGGAGATGTGCCAATTTTCATTAACGACACCATCAACTGGCTTTTCGCTCTCAACCGCTGCTTGAGCAGTATCACTACCCACCGCATCATCTGCGATAACACCGAGGTATTTGTTGAGTTGCGCAACCAGTTCATCATCGGTCTGTTTGAGTGCGCCATTGATGCCTTCGGCACCATTCAAGGAATTTTCAACTAGCTTCTCTAGGTGGTCACGGCTGGAGAGAAACAGGGAGACCATATCTTCGTCAACGGCGAGTGAGCCCTCTCTGACTTTACCCAGTACGCTCTCAACGATGTGGGTAAATTCTACAATCGGGTCGAGACCAAAGAGACCGGCCGCCCCTTTAATGGTATGGAAGGTCCGAAACAGGTCGTTAACCCCATCCAGGGTATATTCTTCGTTGTCGAGGTTGTCTAAATTAAGCAGCGCCTGTTCGGCGACTCCGAGAAGGTCTTCGGCCTCATCTCTGAAGATCTGTAGGCTGTCGTCACTCATGCGGCATCTCCCGTATTAAAGTAATCGACAACACCGTAGCGCTCAATCAATTTGGCGACCGGGGCACTCATGGCAGATATTCGGAGCTCTTTCTTTTTGGTCATTAGCTCTGTCCGCAAGGCCAACAGCAACTGTACGCCCGCCGAATCAATCTCTTCGACAGCACCTAGATTAAGTTCAAATCGGTCATAAATATCGATCTCTTCACTTAAGCCCTGCTTGAGGGCTTCAATGGCGTAGATGGTCATATCATCATCGATTGCCAGCTTGCAGAGTCCCTTTGTTTTATTACTACCGCGTTCCCTTTTAAGTGCCATAACTCTCTCCTTAGTCTTTGAATTGTAGTCCCGATCGGTTATGCGACAAGTTTTGAAACCACATCCAGTAGTTTAGGGGGCTGGAAGGGCTTTACGATCCACGCCTTGGCGCCAGCGGCCTTGCCCTCGGCCATCTTCGAGGCTTCAGCCTCCGTGGTCAGCATGCAGATGGGGGTAAATTTATAGGCAGGGAGCTTTTTCACCTCTTTAACGAGGGTGATGCCATCCATATTGGGCATATTGACGTCACTCACAATCAGATGAACCTTTTGCCCAGTTAGTTTGGCTAGCGCATCTTTACCATCACACGCCTCAATCACATCATAGCCCGCACCTTTCAGCGCAATCCCTACAACACTACGAACAGAGCTTGAATCATCAACAATCAATATGGTTTTTGACATCTTTAATATTCCTTAAAAAAATACAACTTCACTATCATCGGATACCTGTTCTGCATCGCTGACAGCCACTTCCGAACCGGTTAATTTTTTGTGGGCTTCACGCTCACTGGTGGTGGTGTACTCGCTGGCCATCTTC
>JAOTST010000312.1 GCA_029864785.1 Chromatiales bacterium
CCGAAGATAGTACGTTTGTCGTCAGGAGGGCGCTTGAAATCGGCAATGACAGCTCATCAAATAATGCATCATTACGCAAAGAAGAGCGAAAACTCACTCAAACCATCTCATTACTAAAAAATGAAACCGCGCTACTACGTCAGCGCATCAGAAATGCAAAAAATGAGGTTGCATCCCTTACTCCACCAAATAGCAGTTGCGATGAGGAGATCATTACGGCTCCCTTTTCTGCCTCTGTGTTTTTATTAAAACATCGAAGTAATGAGTTTGCGAAAAAAGGCGAGACCATCGTGATCCTTGCTAATAACAATCGAGCAGTACACATCAATGCCCAGTTTGAATCCAAGTCTCAACGTTATCTAAAATATGGTGCCTTAGTTGAGGTTGAGCTTGATGACGGATGGAGCACCCAGGGGGTCATTACCGAAATCTATTCTTCGGTCTTCGATGATGATAAACAGCTCCTGAACAAGGATCCTGACAAGTTTAAAATCTGGGCAAGAATCCTCCCTTCTGACGAAGCAAGCAGACAGCGTTGGTTAGCAAACGATTTAATGGGAGTCAATGTGAGGGGGCGAAAATGAAGCAACCATGCCTTTTGTCTACGGATGGCTTAACTGAATCGATCCTTAACATACAGACAATCGAGCCGGATGAGCTTGATCGCTTTGATAGTCGTAACACCTCATTTTGGCTAGTGGACATGAGCGATCCCATAAAAGGCTGGAAAACTGTCTGCCAACTACGCAGCAATCTCTATCCAGCAATTTACCTACGGCCGATTGTCTACCTAATGAGCCCTAACATCATACCTGATGAGATGTACCACGCAGCAAATGGCCACATCAAAGCAGAAGCGCTAAGTGAATCCGCACTAGAAGCCTGGACTTCCAGACTAGAACCCATCAATTTATGGATTGAAAAACTGGACAACCCCAGCACAGTCAAAGACACCAATATCGCATTTCGGATGTTACGTCTTATTGCATGTGATGACAAAGAAATCGCCCCAAGCACCACAACAAGAATCAACTCGGGATTCGTCTACCCACGCCTTGAACCACTGTTCACAAAGGAAGATAACAGTGTATTTGATACGCTCAATTTTTTACTGGAACAGAAGCTTATCAACAGCCATTTTATCAGTAAGGCCCATTTCTGTGGCCATTGTGAAAGTGCATTCCTCAACTTCAAAGAGACATGCAGCCAATGTAACTCTGAAGATATTCAAAGCGACGATATCATTCACCATTTTAAATGCGCCCATACTGGGGAACTCTCAGATTTTCGTAATGGTGATGAACTTATCTGCCCAAAGTGTGAGCGGACACTACAACATATTGGCGTCGACTATGACAAGCCATCTATTATCTTCAACTGCAACCAGTGCAGCCATAGTTTTCAGGAGCCTGAAATACAGGCTACCTGCTTTAATTGCGGGCGAACATCTTCGCCTGAGAACCTCATCCATCGCACCATCCACTCATACACAATAAGTGCTATCGGAAAAAATGCGGCTATTTATGGTCTTGACACCCTATTTACTCGCATCATGGAAAACAAACTCAATCTCACTGCCATGCCCTCTTTCAAAGCGTTTTATGCCATTGAAGCCTCAAGAATACAACGCTATAAAGTTTCAACAAGCTCATTAACATTGATTCATATGGAAAACATGAGTGACATCTATATCCGTATGGGCGGCCGATCTAAAGAATTATTCGAGGAACTGAGCATTATTTTTCGCACTACCCTTCGCACCTGCGATGTCATTACTGCGCTCAATGAAAGTACCTTCTTTATCATTATGACGGAGACATCCTCCAAACACGCTAAACGTGCTATTGAGCGAATCAGCGAGCGGGTCTCTGAATTACTCGATAATAATTTAGGCTTCACACCTGAAATAAAATCAGAAATATACCCGATTGATGAAAATACTGAACTTGACACGACATTAGAAAACTTTCAGAGAAAACATGTTAGTTGAAGATATTCTAACCTTTCTTTCTCAGCTTGATGCTATCGAGGTGCTGGCTTATTTCTGGCCTTTTTTTTTACTCGACATGACGCGCTACCTGTTTCTCGACTTCATCGTCATCCTGACCTACATTCCAAAACGATACCTACATCGCCATAAATATAACAATGCTCGCAAAAGACTCTACAAAGAACGCCCTTTAATCTCAATTTTAGTTCCAGGAAAGAATGAAGGAAAACACATCGCAGCACTAGCATATTCGCTCAGTCAGCAATCATATAAAAAGTATGAACTCATTATCGTCGATGATGGCTCAGATGACCAAACCCCGGTCATTTGTAGGGCACTCGAAAAAGAAGGCATCATTGACCTCTTTATCCGCAACAATGTACGTGGTGGTAAAGCTTCTGCTGCCAATACAGCGCTTAACTTCGCCAAAGGTAAATACATCGTTCATATTGATGCCGATTCACATATGGCAGCAGACTCGATTGAGACAATCCTGCTGCCTTTCTATATGGATGAAACAGTAGGTGCAGTCGGTGGTGATGTCAGAGTGGCCAATTCTGAAAAAAACTTTGCCACACGCCTGCAGGCAATTGAGTATATGAAATCACTCTCAACGGGGCGCACGGTCTCTTCAGAACTGGGTATTTTACGTATTATTGCGGGAGCACACGGAGCCTTCAGACGCGATGTTTTAATGCGTATTCATGGGTGGGATGTCGGCCCAGGCCTGGATGGTGATATTACGTTAAAGATCCGTAAACTTGGTTTTCGTGTCGTACATGAACCGATGGCAGTCTGCTACACCCATGTGCCAGATTCGTTTAGAAAACTTGCCAAACAGC
>JAOTST010000313.1 GCA_029864785.1 Chromatiales bacterium
TCGATAGGGAACAAAGCCAAACGGCTTGGTCGCCGCCGCATCAATAACCTCATTAATATTGATCCCCATGCTATCGGCCACTATCTTCATCTCATTGACCAATCCGATGTTGACGGCACGGTGAATATTTTCCAGCAGCTTCGACATCTCGGCGACTCGGGTAGAGCTAACTGGGATAATGTTATTGATCACTTGTCTGTAGAGTTCCACGGCAACATCACGACAGCTCTCTGTCACCCCACCGACAACCTTGGGTATAGTCTGGGTGGTAAATTCTGGATTACCCGGATCTTCCCGTTCAGGTGAATAGGCGAGATAGAGATCTTCTCCGACACACATACCCGTCGCCTCTATCCTGGGAAGCAACTTCTCATCGGTTGTGCCCGGGTAGGTCGTACTCTCTAAAACAACCAGTTGCTGAGGTTTAAGATAGGGAACAACCGCATCCACCGTATCGAGTACAAAACTCAAATCGGGTTCACGGTAACGATTAATCGGTGTGGGCACACAGATGATAATCGCGTCGCACTGTTTAATTTTTGAAAAATCGGCCGTGGCAGAAAAATCACTCTTAGAGAGATCGACAATGGTCTGATCGGCGATGTGATCGAGATAGCTCTCACCACGCTCCAGTTTGATTAACTTATCTTTATCAACGTCAAATCCGACAACTGTGAAATGCTCTTCACAAAAACGAATCACCAGTGGAAGGCCAACGTAACCCAATCCGATGATGCCGACCGTTGCGGTTTTATTCTTAATCTTGTCTATAAGCATATAGAGTGCGCCATCACTACTAATCTAAAGTGTTGTAGATTATATGAAAGATCACTGAGTTCGCATAATCGACGTTCAATATTCATAAATATGATTGACCTGTCTCATCCAAATGATCTGGTTAATGTTCCTGTATAGCTGTTTTCCAATATAGAAATTCATCGGCTCCACTCCCTCAGCACAAAGACCATTTTGAGCTAGAGCCCCAAGCTGTGCGATAATGTCCGGCTTTTCTGCTTAAGACCTCTCGATTAGTTTGCAAGCAGGCAGCCTTACAGCAACTATTTTCCGGAACATATTGTGATCTCAACAGCCAACATTACCATGCAATTCGGGGCTAAGCCCCTGTTTGAAAACATCTCCGTCAAGTTCGGCAACGGCAATCGCTATGGCCTGATTGGAGCCAACGGCTGTGGTAAGTCGACCTTTATGAAGATCCTAGGATACGATCTGGAGCCCTCCGCCGGAAATGTGATGGTCGATCCCAACGAGCGGGTGGGTAAACTCCGTCAGGATCAGTTTGCCTATGAAGAGTTCACCGTTATAGACACCGTCATCATGGGTCATGATGAGCTGTGGGAGATCAAAAAGGAGCGTGACCGTATCTACTCACTGCCCGAGATGAGCGAAGATGAGGGGATGCAGGTGGCCGAGCTGGAGGTGAAATTTGCCGAGCTCGATGGCTATACCGCCGAATCACGCGCAGGTGAACTACTTCTTGGATTGGAGATTCCAATAGAACAGCACAACGGCCCGATGAGCGCTGTCGCTCCCGGCTGGAAACTGCGCGTACTGCTAGCTCAGGCGCTATTCTCTGATCCTGATATCCTGCTGCTCGACGAGCCAACCAACAACCTCGACATCAACACCATTCGCTGGTTGGAAGACATCATCAACGAGCGAAAATCGACGATGATCATCATCTCGCATGATCGTCACTTCCTCAATAGCGTCTGCACCCACATGGCCGATCTCGACTATGGTGAGCTGCGTGTCTATCCCGGTAACTACGATGAGTATATGACCGCAGCGACCCAGGTGCGTGAGCAGATGCTCAACAGCAACGCCAAAAAGAAGACACAGATTGCCGAGCTACAGGCCTTCGTTAGCCGCTTCTCTGCCAACGCCTCCAAGGCGAAGCAAGCAACCTCACGAGCCAAGCAGCTCGACAAGATTAAACTGGATGAGATCAAGCCCTCCAGCCGTCAAAATCCCTTCATCCGCTTTGAGCAAGAGAAGAAGCTCTTCCGTAATGCCCTGCATGTCGAGGGGCTCAGCAAGGGCTTTGATGACAAACCGCTGTTCAGCAATCTGGATATGTTGGTAGAGGTAGGAGAGCATATCGCCATCATTGGTCCCAACGGTATCGGTAAAACCACCTTGCTACGAACTCTGTTGGGTATTGAACATGGCGGTATTAATGGTGACGGCGGCACAGTGAAGTGGTCAGAGAATGTCAACATTGGCTACTACGCTCAGGATCACGCCTACGAATTTGAACAGGACATGAACCTCTTCGACTGGATGAGCCAGTGGATGCAAGAGGGTGATGATGAACAGTCCGTCCGCAGCTATCTGGGGCGCTTGCTCTTCTCTCAAAAAGATATCGACAAAAAGGTCAGTGTTATCTCTGGTGGAGAGCAGGGACGCATGATTTTTGGCAAAATTATGATGCATAAACCCAATGTGCTGGTGATGGATGAGCCAACCAACCACCTCGATATGGAGTCTATCGAGTCCCTTAACAGCGCATTGGAAAACTACCCAGGCACCCTGCTCTTCGTCAGTCATGACCGCGAGTTTGTCTCATCTCTGGCCACCCGCATTATTGAGCTCACTTCCGAGGGTGTCGTCACCTTTAACGGGAGCTACGAGGATTACCTCAATAGCCAAGAGGTTTCCTGATGAGCCGTACAAAATCACCTGCCGAGCCTCGCCCCCATCGCCACGGCCAACCTGATTGATCAATGGGCGATAGGATATACTGGAGCATTGCAATGACCGCTACGATAACAGTACAAAGCGTACCTTCTAATTAACTATTTTATTA
>JAOTST010000315.1 GCA_029864785.1 Chromatiales bacterium
ACAGACTAGTTTCATGGCGGTTTTGCTGTCGCGGTCGGTCAGCGCGTAGTACATAGGGGTAAAGCGGCTCTGATAGATTTTGACCGTATCACCATATTTTTCCCGTGCCTCGCCCTCGGTCATACCGATGGTGCCGATGGGGGGATGACTAAACATGACGGTCGGAATATTTTCGTAGTCGAGTTTGCGCTCAGGCTGATGGTTAAAGAGGCGATCGCCCAAACGGCGAGCCGCAGCAATTGCTACGGGGGTCAACTGAGCCTTGCCGATCACATCACCTACTGCGTAGACGTCGGTCACATTGGTGTTCTGATACTCATCGGTGGGGATGAAGCCGTGAGCATCGTGTTCGATTCCAGCGGCATCAAGGTTGAGACCGCCGGTATTAGGGGTACGCCCAATGGCCCAGATGAGTGAATCAAATCCCTTCATGATATGACCACCATGGCAGTGAATGGTTAGTTTGCCATCGGCCTCTTTTTCAACCTTAAGCACACTCATGTTGGGGAGAATATTGACCCCATCATTGACCATCTCCTCCATCAAGGTTTCGCGCAGCATGGCATCGAAGTGGGCTAGGAAGTGGCCTTTACGCAGCAGTAGATCAACCTCACTACCCAGCGCATTGAGTAGGCCGGCCAGTTCGACGGCGATATAGCCAGAACCGACAATCGCTACGCGATGCGGTTGCTCTTCAAGGGCAAAGAAGCCGTCGGAGGTGATGCCGTGTTCAGCGCCCTCAACATTGGGTACGGTGGGGAATCCGCCGGGGGAGATCACGATATGATCAGCGGTGTACTGTTCGCCATTCACCTCAAGGGTGTGGGCATCGATGAAGCGCGCTTCGCCCTTAATCCAGTCAATCTTGGAGTCGACAAGATAGTTGCCGTACCAGTCATTGATACCTTTGATGTATTTTTCGCGACCCTCAACCAGTTTGCTCCAATCGAACCCCTCGAAACGGACGTCAAAACCGTAACCTTTGGCATCGTGCAGGGCGTGAGCAATCGAGGCTGCATTCCACATCACCTTCTTGGGGACACAACCCACATTGACGCAGGTGCCACCCATTTTACTCATCTCGATAACGGCTGCTTTTTTGCCATGCATTGCTGCACGCTCTGCCGCAGAGAGGCCGCCGCTGCCGCCACCAATAGAGAGAAGGTCGTAGTGTTTGCTCATGATTAAGTCTCGTAAATGGTTTGAATATAAGTGGTCACTTATATAGTGCCGCTAGAGCCAGAATGCAAGGGATACACCGACAATGATGGCGGTGATGAGAACCGCATAGCTTCCTTGAGTATTAACAATCTGACGTTGCAGGCGTTTGATCATCTGCTCGCGTTGAATAACTTCCCCCTTTAGGGAGACCTCTCGTGCCTGTGATTTTTTAATCTCACTCTGCATATGTTTGACGGCATCAGAGAACTGTTTTGCATCACTTTCCAGCTTCTGCATCTTCTCCTCATCGGCAGAGAGGCCGGTATCCTCATTTTTGGGAGCATCACCAATAATGACCATTCCTTCGGGCATTTTTCCCGTCTCTTTATATCCTAGCGCATGCTCAAAAGCGCGCAACTTAACATAGTAGAAGTGGTCGTCTTGAGTACCATCCCAAAAGGAGGATCCAAACTCCTCTTTGGCAGAAGTGATCTGTTCAAGATTTTTTGATTTGAGATCCTTGAAAGTCTCTACATAGGCAAAGGCATCATCGGCAAAGAAGGAGGGTCTGTGAGCCATATTAAACCTCTATAATTATTATGTGTCAGCGTAGGGTTGTAATCATTATCAAACTAATAGGCCTAATTTAATGGAGCTGGGCGCCAATTACCACAAACATAACGGAATAATCGATTACTGAGCCCTTATTTTTAACCGATCGAGGCGCAAACGCTCACGCTCATCAAACAGGCGTGAGGTTCCGGCAGAGATAGCAACCAGAGTCCCAAAGCCCGTTCCGACGGTGATTAAAAACATCATCAAAAGCTGGTATTTAACGGCCTCCATCGGTGGTGTCCCGGCAAGAATCTGTCCGGTCATCATTCCGGGAAGCGAGACGACCCCTGCGGCGGCCATAGCATTGATCATCGGGATCATGCCAACGCGAATGGCATTACGGCGAAGCGGAGCGACGGTTTCACTGGCAGTAAATCCAAGCATCAATTGGGCCTCAATCGAGTGACGCTGTTCCCACGCCGAACTGGTTAGGCGATCTAGCCCAAGCGAGATCCCGTTCATCGTATTACCCAAAAGCATTCCCAGGAGCGGAATGGCATATTGGGGGAGATACCACGGTTCAGGCTGAATAATGACCTGTAAGGCGATGAGCGCAATGCTAAAAGATGAGACAAACATCGCCACAACACCCATACCGTAGCCCCAGAAACCGCCAAAAGAGCGTTGCTGTCGACTCATCACCTCGCGTCCGGCAAAAAGCAGCATAATGGTCGCCATGAGCGCGATCCAGAGTGGATCGGTCTGGGCAAATAGCAGTTTCAGAATCCAGCCGATAAGGAGTAGTTGTAGCGTGGTACGTAGAGCTGACCAGAGCAGCCGGCGCTCTAGCCCCGCACCACTTCGCCAGCTGACCAGCGCCAACAGGAGTACCAGACTGGCGGCGATAGCCAGATCAAAAGAGGAGAGCGTAATCATGAAACCCCCTCGGTTACGCAGCCATCGACAATTTGCAGATGACGAGAGCCAATACGCTGGCACTGCTCAATATCGTGACTCACCCAAATAACAGCGGCCTGCTGTTGCGAGACATACTGCCTGATAAGTGCCTCAACTTTTACCCTCGTGGCTTTATCTATACCCGATGTCGG
>JAOTST010000047.1 GCA_029864785.1 Chromatiales bacterium
CGGAGGGAATGGCGATGAGCGTGGCGATCATCTCTAAAATTGAGGGTAGAGCCATGAATTATCTATCCTTAAGAGGTTTTTGCCTCTATTTCCATACGGAGCGTTGAGAAGTTAGAAAACTAAGTAAAAGTATACTACCGAAACCAGAAAATTTTGCGACTCCTTCATGGGTTGACTGCGTTATAATGATGCCCACTTTTTATTAGACAACAAAGACCCTTGACCCGTATGGAAAAGACCTACACCCCGCACGCGATTGAACAGAGTTGGTACCAGAAATGGGAAGAGAACGGCTACTTCGCCCCTCAGGGTGGTGATGAGAGCTACTGCATCATGATTCCTCCCCCCAACGTGACCGGAACACTGCACATGGGGCACGCCTTTCAAGACACCATTATGGATTCGCTCATTCGCTTCAATAGGATGAAGGGGAAAGATACGTTGTGGCAGCCGGGTACCGACCATGCGGGTATCGCCACTCAGATGGTGGTGGAGCGCCAACTCAATGCCAAAGGTAAAACACGTCACGATCTAGGACGTGAGAAATTTATCGAAAAGGTGTGGGAGTGGAAAGAGGAGTCGGGTGGTCATATTACCCGTCAGCTCCGCCGCATGGGCGCATCGCCCGACTGGTCGCGTGAACGCTTTACCATGGATGATGGCCTCTCTGAGTCCGTTAATGAGGTCTTTGTACGCCTCCATGAAGAGGGCATCATCTATCGCGGCAAGCGACTGGTGAACTGGGATCCGGTTCTACACACCGCCCTTTCTGATTTAGAGGTGATCTCTGAAGAGGAGAATGGACACCTCTGGCACATGCGTTATCCGCTGACCGATGGCTCCGGTCATCTGGTGGTGGCAACCACCCGTCCCGAGACGATGCTGGGCGATAGTGCCGTGGCGGTTCACCCTGAGGATGAGCGCTATAAACATCTGGTCGGCCAGACTATCACCCTACCGCTGGTCGGGCGTGAGATTCCGATTATTGCCGATGATTATGTCGAGCAAGATTTTGGTACCGGTTGCGTGAAGATCACCCCGGGACACGATTTTAATGACTACGCGATGGGACAACGTCACGACCTGCCGATCTACAACATCATGACCGTCGATGCCTCGATTAATAATGAAGCTCCAGCCCCCTATCGAGGCTTGGATCGCTACGCTGCGCGTGAGGTGATTGTTCATGACCTCGACAAGCTGGAGTTGATCGAGAAGATTGAAGATCACAAGTTGATGGTGCCTCGTGGCGATCGTTCTCACAGTGTGGTTGAGCCCTATCTCACCGATCAGTGGTATGTGAAAACTGCTCCGCTGGCAGAACCGGCGATTAAGGCCGTGGAAGATGGTGACATTAAATTTGTCCCCGATAATTGGAAAAATACCTACTTTGAGTGGATGCGTAATATCGACGACTGGTGTATCTCGCGGCAGATTTGGTGGGGTCATCGCATTCCCGCATGGTATGACAACGGCGGCAATGTCTTTGTCGGTCGTACTGAGGCTGAGGCACGCCATAAAAATAACATCCCCTCTTATGTAAAACTAAAGCAGGATGATGATGTGCTCGACACCTGGTTCTCCTCAGCGCTGTGGCCCTTCTCGACACTCGGCTGGCCTAAAGAGACGGCGGAACTTGAAAAGTTCTATCCCACCTCTGTGCTGGTCACCGGTTTTGATATTATCTTCTTCTGGGTCGCAAGAATGATCATGATGGGGCTTAAGTTTACCGGAGAGGTGCCTTTTAAAGAGGTCTATATCCACGGTCTGGTTCGTGACGCGCACGGCCAGAAGATGTCTAAATCCAAGGGTAATGTCCTCGACCCCATCGATCTGATTGATGGCATTGAACTTGAAGATCTGGTTGCTAAACGAACCACTGGTCTCATGCAGCCAGAGATGGCGAAGAAGATCGAAAAACAGACTCGTGACGATTTTTCCGATGGCATCTCAGCGTTCGGTACCGATGCGTTGCGCTTCACCTTTGCATCGTTGGCTTCAACAGGTCGTGATATCAATTTTGATCTGGGTCGCGTGGAAGGCTATCGCAACTTCTGCAACAAAATCTGGAATGCCTCACGATTTGTTCTGATGAATGTAGAGGGCGAAGATTGTGGGCAGAATGATGAGCCTGTTGAACTCTCAACCGCTGATAAGTGGATTATCTCGCAACTACAGAGTACGGCGACAGAGGTCAATCGTGCGATTGATAACTACCGTCTCGATCTCGCAGCACAGGCCATCTACGAGTTCAGTTGGAACAACTACTGTGACTGGTATCTTGAGCTGACCAAACCGCTGCTCAACTCTGACGAGAGCAGCGCCGAAGCCAAGCGAGGAACTCGTCGTACATTGGTACGCGTACTGGAGAGTATTCTGCGTCTTGCCCATCCCATCATGCCCTATATCACCGAAGAGATCTGGCAACAGGTTGCTCAGCTTGCAGGTAAAGCGGGTGATAGCATCATGCTACAACCTTTCCCCGAAGGGGATGAGTCGAAGATCGATAACGATGCTGAGGCACAGATGGAGTGGGTGATGGAATTCATTGTTGGTATTCGTAAGATTCGTTCGGGCATGAATATTAAACCGGGGCAGCCTCTTCCCGTGCTCCTGAAAAATGGGTCAGATAATGATCAAAAATGGCTTGCTGCCAATGAAGGTAACCTGCTCAAATTGGCGCGACTGGAATCGATCACATGGCTTAATGCCGATGATGAAGAGCCAGAGTCGGCCATTTCGCTGGTTGGTGAAATGAAGGTGCTCGTTCCGATGGCGGGTTTGATCGATAAAGATGCTGAACTGCAACGCCTCGACAAGCAGATTGACCAACTTACCAAAGAGACACAACGTCTGAATGGCAAGCTGAATAACGAGAAATTTGTTGGTAAGGCACCGGAAGCGGTGGTTGCCAAAGAGCGTGAAAAATTGGTTGATGCAGAGGGGTCGCTCGCTCAACTTAAGGAGCAACGTGAGCGTATCGCGGCGATGTAATTTTAGCCTGATGTTGTATTAAAAAGGGGAGCTGCGGCTCTCCTTTTTTATGTGTTGATGTAACCTCATTATGCATCTATAAAGAATGTTCTCTATAAAAGTGGCATGCCCGTTAACCATCTGAAACAGTGATAGCCACTATTTATAGAGACTACCCCTGTGCTTTAACCAACCATCTTCATGGCGCCCCCTTGGATCGTGATGGGTCCAATGTACAACACCACCTTTAGCATTCCATTCATACTCACCATTAAACTCAATATCATCATTTTTTGATAATCCGCTGATCCTTGGAGCTAAATCAATATTGTGAGAAATTAATAGCGTTTGTCCTGATGCTAATTGAATAATGAACTTTTGGTGGCGCGATCCGTTATTGTCATCGGCGAGAATTCGAATGACTTTACCTTTGCCCGTTACTTGTAAATTGCTTTGTCGATTTTGATAAGCCGTTTCAATTTGTCGAGTATTTGATGAACCGCTATCAACAACTACCGATGTTGTAATGGGTGTGTTTTTGTTGGTGTAAGAGAGGGTGTTGTTCTCTAGATAGCTAAAGGCTCCAAAGCCAATAACGGTGATTAGTCCTATCTTTTTTAAGAATGAAAATGGATTTCGTGTTTCTACTTTATTGCGAGGTTTATCTCCTAATCGCGATGCATTTTCAGCACAAACTCTTCCTTGATTATCTGTAGATATATCGTAGCTAACGATCTGATTGATTTCTGGGCGATTGCTGTGAGATTTAAAGGCGTTGATGTGAACAAAGATCTCTTTTCCTCCACCAATGGGTGTTAGAAAACCAAATCCTTTGTTGTCATTCCAGCGTGTTATTTTTCCCTTTTGACGCACAATACTCTCATCTATTTATAGGCTAACCGTACGACTCCTCTGAGAATCATAGCAAATTCAGCTGTGCCATAGCGGGGCTGATCGCATCTGCACTTTGATTCACGTGATGCGTCGACTATAATAGATAGCTAGTTAATTAATAGCGAGCAATCTAATGGGCGCGGAAAATCTGGGGATATTGCTAGCCGAGACCGCTCGGGCATGGCGCAACTTGCTGGACAAGCGGCTGCGACCATTGGGTTTGAGTCAGGCCAAATGGATGGTGCTGCTATTCCTTGCGCGCGATGGCGACGGTCTGTCGCAAAAACAGTTGTCAGAATCCCTGGGTATCGAAGGTCCTTCTCTGGTGGGAACACTCGATCGCATGGAAGAGAATGGTTGGGTGGAGCGGCGAATATCTGCAACCGATCGGCGAGCCAAGGCGATTCACCGAACCGATAAGGCGATAGCACTGACGGAGGAGATTAAGTTGATTGCCGCTACACTGCGCGGTGAATTGCTTCAGGATATTCCCGCTATTGAAATTGAACAGACAATGAATCTCTTGAGCCGCCTTAAGCAGCGGGTTGAGCAGATCGATTCTTAAGCGGAGGTAGAATTGTGCGCGGTGTAAAATTGGTTGTAGCTGTACTGGCATTGGGTGGAGCAGCGGGGGCTATTTATGGTTACAAAATCTATAGCGAACATTATCCATCCACCGACAATGCCTATGTGATTGCCAATGTGGTGCATGTCGCCCCGCAGATTAGCGGTCAGGTTCGCGAGGTCTATATTGTTGATCACCAGCAGGTCACCAAAGGCGATGAGCTCTATCGCATTGCCGATGAACCCTTTATTTATGCTGTTGCGGCCGCAGAGGCGCGATTGCAACAGGCACGTCAGATGGTGGTGGGCAATGAGGCCGCGGTGGACTCGGCCAAGGTAGAGGTTGAGCGTCAGAAGGTGTTGATGGCCAATGCAAAGACGCATGCCAATCGATATCGTGATTTAGAGAATGGTAGCTACGTGGCTCAACAGAGTGTTGATGATGCGGATGCCGATTTTCGTACCGCTGAAGTTGGACTGGCCGTCGCCAATGCAAAGTTGAATGAGGCGCGTAAAAAACTGGGTATATCGGGTGATGATAATCAGGCGGTAAAAGAGGCACAAGCCTCGCTGGATCAGGCGAACTGGAATCTTGAACACACTCGGGTTGATGCCGCTTGCAACGGTAACATCGCAGAAAAAAATCTCAGCGCAGGTGACATGATCAGTAAAGGTATGCCCAATTTTGTTCTGGTCTGCAATGAAGCCCACTGGCTTGAGGCCAATTTCAAGGAGACAGAACTGGCACATATTCACCCCGGCCAGAAGGTGGATATCGACATTGATATGTACCCGGATCGTAAATTCCATGGTGAGGTGAAGAGCATCGGTATGGCCACGGGCGTCGCCTTTTCATTGCTGCCGCCACAAAATGCCAGTGGTAACTGGATCAAGGTTACCCAGCGGGTGCCGGTAAAAATTCTCGTCGTGGATCAGGATGCGAAATACCCATTGCGGATGGGGACTAGTGGCGTAGTTCGAGTCGACACTCGAAGCTAACTCCATGGACTCAGCCGCCGAACTACAGGCGATGCGCCGTCGCCGGTTGATGACATCGATCGCCGTTATGTCGGCGACGGTGATGCAGGTGATCGACACAACCATTGTCAACGTGGCGCTGCCACAGATGCAGGGGCAGTTAAACGCCACGCCGGATCAAATTAGCTGGGTGTTGACCTCCTATCTGGTGGCTTCTGGTATTGTCATGCTACTCACTGGATACTTCAGTGACCGTATTGGACAGAAACGTTTTTTACTCTTGAGTATTATCGGTTTTACCGTGAGCTCCCTGCTCTGCGGCATATCGGGTTCACTGTCTGAAATTGTCTCCTTCCGTCTGCTACAAGGCATCTTTGGAGCTGCACTGGTGCCGCTGTCGCAGTCGATCATGGTGCAAATATTCCCTCCTGAAGAACGTGGCAAGGCGATGGCCATCTGGGGGGTTGGAGTCATGGTCGGCCCTATTCTCGGACCAACGCTTGGGGGTTGGTTGACTGAGGCGCTGAACTGGCGCTGGACCTTCTTTATCAATCTACCGATAGGTATTCTCTCTGCGTCATTGGTATGGCGTTCGGTGTCAGATACCGAGATTAAAAAACGGGATATGGACTGGCTTGGTCTGGTGCTATTGGCTATGGGAATAGGAGCGTTACAATTTATCCTTGATCGTGGCAATCAAGATGACTGGTTTGAAGCGCTCTCCATTCAGTATGCCACTTTGGTTAGTGTGGCAGGCTTCCTCGGATTTGTATGGCATGGGCTGACTAAACACGAACATATTATTTTTGACCCGGCAATCTTTCGTGACCGTAATTTCACCACGGCCAGTCTGTTGCTGGCCGTCTTCGGGCTTGGGCTATTCGGCACACTGATGCTACAACCCTTAATGTTGGAGAATCTATTGGGTTATTCTGCATTCGATACCGGGCTGATGCTTGCGCCCCGAGGCATCGCCAGTATGATTAGTATGATGCTGGTTGGGCGGCTAATTTCACGCACTGATCCGCGCCTGCTTATTATTCTCGGTATGGGTGTCTTTTCATTCGGTTCCTGGCTGACTACGCTCTATAGCCTGAATGTCACCACCGCATGGATAGTGCTTCCCGCAGTGATTCAGGGAATGGGTCTAGGCCTGGTCTTTGTGCCGCTCTCAACGGTGGCCTTCTCCACATTGCCGCCGAGACTGGCTGCCGATGCGGCCGGGATCTATAGCGTAATGCGTACTATCGGTTCATCGATCGGTATCTCCATTATTGCCACCATGATGACCAATCACGCTCAGGTTGCCTGGCACAATCTCGATAGCAATATCAATCGTTTTAACCCAGCGGTAAATGACTACCTACGCGGATTGCATATGAACAGCGACAGTGTCGCAGCGCCATATATTCTTGCGCAAGAGCTAGGGCGACAGTCCAGTATGCTGGGTATGCTCGATGCCTTTGAGTTGGTAACCTGGAGCTTCGCACTGATGCTCCCTCTGGTATTCTTCATGCGCTACCAAAAACCGCAGCCCCGCGAATTAAAAGAGGCCGGTTAACGAGCCCCAACATCTGAATGGTAAATTAAATAATGAGAAGTTTGTCGGCAAGGCACCCGAAGCTGTGGTTGCTGAAAGCGTGAGAAGTTTACAAGGCCGATGGCTCACTGATGTAAGTGAAGGGATCGACTCGTATTTGAAATCAGAATAAGTGCGCAAGGTTGGATAGAGTCAACAATACCTTCAGGCCGAAACGTGAACGGGAAGAAATTAAACACAAGCATTGAATCACCATCCTGAATACGCCAACTACCACTGGAGAGTGTTCCTACTCCATCCACTGTATTATTAGCTTGAGAGACAAGAGTGATAAATTGGGTTTGGTGCTGTTGTTGAGCGAACACCATGGTTTCAGTCTGTGCCGTAAATATTTTTGACGTTCTTAACATCTCTTCTGCCAGTTCATTGCGGCCAATAATCTGCCCGTTGGATTTGCACAAGAAGGCGGCTACGGAAAAACGTTCTAAAATCTGTTCAGTTGAACGTGCCTCTTGTTGTTGTAAATGTTCAAATTTTTGTCTCAAACGAACGAACTGTTGTAGATGGGGCACCATATTGTTCCAGGGGCGAATATCGCGCTCTAAGAATTCACTCGTGCCAGCTCCACGAAGACAGGCAAATTGTGTATAGAGCGTACTGTCCGGGTCATCAAAAGCGACACCTGTTGAGTGCCGTATGTCGAAGGGACGGCAAAAGTCATTATAGATCTCTGTTGCAAGGAATTCTCGATCTGGATAGAGGTCTTGACTGGTATGAAATTGATCTCTTTGGGCATTCTCCAGACTTTTAGATAGAACATCTACCGCCGAATAGTGGGCTAGGTAGGCGTCAAGGGCGTCATCTCCCAGAGCCCAATGGAACTGGCCTTTGATCTCCAGTGTTACTCTGTCGCGCGTTGCGAATAAAAATTTCTCTGCACCTATCGATGAGGAAATTTTACCGATCACATCCACCCACTGATCGGGCTGGTCAACAGACCGATAGAGTTCGCTAATCAGTCCATTCATTACGTCTTCAGTTGATGCGGTTGAAAATTTTCCGTTACGGATGTGGGTAATTAGATTTTGGGTCTCCTCAGTGGGCTCAATGTCTAACTCATTTTTCAGAAGAGTACGGATGACATCGTATTGTCGGGCAGCCTCACTCTCTTGACCATTTAAGGCATAAAGGTGCATGACCTGTCGTTGTGCAGCCTCATTCCACGGCTCTAACTCAATATGGCGCAAAGCAAATTTAAGAGCCTTACTGTGGCTACCTGCCTGCTTGTGGTGGTTGGATAGATGTTCCAGTAAGTTGAGCATGTGGCGATGTAATGATTCACGCTGTAGCTGTAACCAATCATCAAAATCTTGACAGCCAGGGAGAGAGAACCCCATCATGAACTCAGCGCGATAAAGTTTTACTTTATATTCCATTTGAACTATATCGGAGGCGCCCTGAATCTGATCAGAGGACGTCTTGTTGTCTGTCAGCTCATTAACATCCAACCATAACCCTTGATGCGATAGAGTGACGGAGTGTTTATTGGTAACAAGTAGATGACTGGATTCCCCCAGAGCTGATTTCAAGTTGTACAAGGCACGACGCAGATTTTGGCGGCCTGTATCCGTTGGCATATCGGGCCAGAACAGTTCAGCCAGATAGTCGCGCTGTAGCGGCTTGCTATTTGATACAGCAAGAACCACCAGTAGGCCATGCAACTTGGCATAACCGATATTTATTGGGATTCCGGCTAAGCGAATCTCTACGCACCCTAATAGTGCAATTTTTAGCTCTTTTGAGTCGGAACCAGCGACTGTATTCATCCGCATAAAACATGTTTTCTTTTTGTTGGCTGCCCTGTAGTGGACGCTACATGGACGTTATTCTATTATTATCTCATCGGTAAATTTACGGGTCTACGATTGGCTTTGATAAATATCAATAAACATAGAGAAGGTCTCTGAAATTTCTTACGGATAAT
>JAOTST010000316.1 GCA_029864785.1 Chromatiales bacterium
TAGAATCTATTTGACTTGAAGGGGGTGTTTCTCGTAGAATTCGCCGTTTTCCCGAATACCAACACATTGGATTTTAGCAATGAAAAGAACTTTTCAGCCAAGTAACCTCAAGCGTGCAAGAACTCATGGTTTCCGTGCAAGAATGAGCACAGTCGGTGGTCGTAAGGTCATCAAGGCCCGTCGTGCAAAAGGCCGCGCTCGTTTATCTGCCTAAATTGCGTACAGAAGAGGATCATTGTGGGGAAGAGAGCTTCTCTTTTCCACCCTCTTCTAGGCTATTAAAACCAGCCGAATACAAAAATATTTTTAAGGGCGGTAAGCGGATTAGTAGCCGAGGTTTAACGCTACTATTTAAACCAAATGGCCTTAATGTTTCACGTTTAGGAATGACCGTTCCTAAACGCTTAGTAAAAAAAGCCGTTGGGCGCAATGCAATTAAGAGGCGTATTCGTGAAAGCTTTCGCCTTAATCAGCACAAGTTAGGCGCCGTTGATATTGTAATCATGGCAAACTCGGGGATATCAAAACTCTCCTCGAACCAACAGGTTTTCGAATTGATTAATCCACTCTGGGCAAAAGTTTCAACGTTAAAATGATGACAGCATTGTTTATTTTGGTTTCCAAAAGAGAGTGGCTGTGTTCACCTTTTTGCGTACCAGAATATATGGTTTTGGATAATCATCAGTAAAGTTAAATGGGCAGATTTTTAACAGCTTTAATTACGGTCTACCGTTATGCCCTAAGCCCATTTTTAGGAAGTAATTGTCGCTTTCATCCTACCTGCTCACACTATGCTCAGCAGGCGATTCAACAACACGGGGCAGGGTATGGCCTCTGGCTCTCGGCACGGCGCATCTCTCGCTGCCACCCTTGGCATCCTGGTGGCGAAGATCCGGTACCAACTCCCAAGCTACACACCTATAAATTTCACTCAAAACAAGAGTCTAAATAAATTATGGATTTTCAACGTCTTCTACTTTTTGCAGGGCTCTCCTTCACTGTATTGATGATCTGGGAAGCGTGGCAGAATGACTATGTTCGCCCTAAGGTTGCGCCAATGGAGCTGTCAACAACGGTTGCCAATAATAAAAACCTAGATCTTCCCGGCTTGCCTACGATTGATGGTGCGGTGGCTGTAGTTGATGCGCCCGTAAAAATGACGCAACAAATTAAGAGCGATAGCCGAATCTCTGTTACAACCGATAGTTATCAATTGGAGATTGATACACTAGGAGGTGATCTTCGTCGTGTTGATTTAGTTAATTACCCCGTCTCAAAAGATCAGCCCGATACCCTATTTCGTTTAATGGATGATGAAGGTGTCGCCTTTTTTGCACAATCAGGTCTATTAACAGTTGATGGTGATAGTAAGGATGCACCAACTCACCATGCCCGCTATACCTCTAGTGAGAGCAGCTACCGTCTTAAAGAGGGAGAGAACAGTTTAGAGGTTAAATTAAACTGGCAAGGTAAGAGCGGTCTACAGGTCACTAAAATCTATCGATTTCATCGTGGTAGCCACCTAATAGATGTTGAGTTTCGCGTAAAGAATAATGGTGATAAACAGTGGCAGGGGCACCTTTATCAACAACTTCAACGTCAGAAGCCTGAACACAAAAATAGTATGTTTATGAATACCTACACAGGGGGTGTCATCTATACCGGTGCTGAGAAGTATGAAAAGATCTCTTTTGATGATATGACTAAAGAGAACTTGAGTCGTGTAAATACGGGAGGCTGGGTCGCGATGATTCAGCACTATTTCCTGGGTGCCTGGATTCCTCCACAAGATGAGAAGATCAATTATTACTCTAAATTGGGCGCAAATAATTTATATATCATCGGCGGCATTGGTGAAAAACAGACGATTAATAGTGGTGAGAGCCAGATTCTCAAAGGACAAATGTTTGTTGGTCCCAAGCTTCCTGATCAACTTGAAGCGGCTGCTCCAGGGTTAGATTTGGTTGTTGATTTTGGCTTTCTTACAATCATCGCCCAACCGCTTTATTGGATGCTCAACTTGATTCACGGCATTATTGGTAACTGGGGTTGGGCAATTATTCTACTAACCATTCTCATTAAGGCGGTTTTCTATAAGCTCTCTGAAACGAGTTACAAGTCGATGGCTCACATGCGCAAGGTGCAGCCAAAACTTAAGACGATGAAAGAGCGTTTTAAGGATGATAAGCAGGGAATGAACCAGGCGATGATGAAGCTCTATAAAGAGGAGAAGATCAATCCTCTAGGTGGCTGTCTTCCCATTCTGGTACAGATGCCCGTCTTCATGGCGCTATATTGGATGTTAATGGAGAGTGTGGAGATGCGTCAGGCACCCTTTATGCTCTGGATTCAAGATCTATCAATAGCCGACCCATTCTTTGTCTTGCCGCTGATTATGGGTGCAACCATGCTCATCCAGCAGAAGCTTAATCCAACACCAATGGATCCGACTCAGGCCAAGGTGATGATGGTGTTACCGGTTGTCTTCACCGGTTTCTTCGCCTTCTTCCCCGCAGGCCTTGTGCTTTATTGGGTGGTCAATAATACGCTGTCGATTCTACAACAGTGGTATATCACGCGGATTGTGATCGCAGAGAAGTAGCCACAGAGCAGCTAAATAAAAGGCGCAGAGTTTCCACTCTGCGCCTTTTTTTGTTGAAATAGAGTAATGAAAAATTTAGATAGCGTATCTACAGAGACAATTGTCGCATTGGCAACGCCTCCAGGTCATGGGGGGATAGGTGTTATTCGCATATCGGGTGCTCTTGCGGGCAAAACAGCAGCTCAGATATTGGGGCACATTCCCAAAC
>JAOTST010000317.1 GCA_029864785.1 Chromatiales bacterium
GACCCAGCGCGGCTCGGCCATCTGGTCATAGACCTTACGTAGCGCGGGCGCCATCTTGTTGCAGAGGGTACCCGCCACAATCATCACATCGGACTGACGCGGGCTGGGGCGGAAAATGATGCCAAAACGGTCAAGGTCGTAGCGCGAGGCACCGGCGTGCATCATCTCAACGGCACAACAGGCAAGGCCGAAGGTCATCGGCCACATCGAGCCGGTACGCGCCCAGTTGATCAGACCATCCAGCGAGGTGGTGACAAATCCCTCCTGGAATTTACCCTCGATTATTCCCACTGCAGGGCCCCCTTCTTCCACTCATAGATGAAACCGACCACCAGAATGCCGAGGAATACCACCATCGACAGGAAACCGAACATGCCGATCTCACGCAGAACCACGGCCCACGGGAAGAGAAAGGCGATCTCAAGGTCAAATATAATGAACAGGATGGCAACCAGATAAAAACGAACATCAAACTTCATGCGGGCATTTTCAAATGCTTCGAAGCCGCACTCATAGGCTGAATTTTTTGCGCTATCGGGTTTTGAGGTTGATAGGAGCGAGCCGATGACGATCATAAAACCGCCAAAAAAGACCCCGAAGGCAATAAAAATGAGAACTGGGAGATAATTTTCCAGCATATCGTTCATTTAATCTCTTGTTGCAAGGGCGATTACTCTAACAGCGTCCCTATTCATGTCAAGATAAGCTATACCAAATATTGTTTATAAAGCTATTGGTACAGCTACTAGTTCAAGTAAAGATGATTTTTATCAATCACTACGCAAAACGCTCATGTTCCCAATCCGCTACACTTAAGGAATATAATCAACCATCAATCGTACTCAATGAAGAGTCTGTCAAAATGAATGCCAAAAAATTACTGCCCCGTTTCTCTATAATTTTTCTAATCCTCTTATGGATTGCCGGGTGTTCTGCACCATACACCATGATCAAGAAGCGAAATCTGGATGTTCAGACCCAGATGAGTGAAACCATCTTTCTTGAGCCGGTAGCCCCCTCCAGACGTATCGTTTTTATCGATGTACGTAACACCTCCGATAAGGAGCTCCCGATCGAACAACTGATACGCAATAGAGTTGTTGCCCATGGATTCACCATTACCGATGATCCTGAACAGGCAAATTACATGCTACAGGCTAATATCCTCAAAGTTGAAAAAAGCGACTTACGTTCATCCGGTTCCATGCTTGAATCAGGATTCGGTGGCGCGATACTTGGTTCAACCATCAGTCAAACGGGCTCCTACTCAAGTTACAGGGAAGCCAACAGAGAGCAGGCTAAAGGTATGTTAATTGGTGCAACTGTCGCCATGGTAGCGGATGCGCTCGTTGATGACGTGCTCTTCACCATGGTCACCGATCTACGCGTTAGAGAACGTCCGTCAAACGATGAAACGGTGACTCAAACAGAAAAGAGCCATTTAAACCAAGGGACATCAACGACACAGAAACAGCGAGTAACTGGAGGACGTTCCAATTGGAAGACCTACCAAAGTCGTATTGTGAGTACTGCAAATCAGGCAAACCTGGAATTTGATGGAGCCCGCGATGTACTAATGGAGGGGCTGGTGCGCTCGATTGGTGGAATCTTCTAAACAGATCCTGAGCAATTAACGCTTGAGCAGAGCAAACCAACGTGCAATGTTGAGAAGCGAGGCCAGTGACGCACTCACATAGGTCAACGCCGCCGCACGCAATATCTTTCGCGCACCGGCTATCTGGCCTGCGGGAATATAACCTCTCTCTAGAATTGGCAACGCCTTATTAAAGCTGGCGTCAAACTCAACGGGGAGTGTCACCATATGAACAAGCGTTGCCAACAACATCGATGCCAAAGCAATTCCAAACATCAGTAGTCCGCCGCTAGGAGCTCGAGTGATCAGCGCCAATATCGGTGCAAGAATAAAAAATAGCGACCCCACCTTCTCAATCAAATAAGTCAGTTTTGCCAGCCTGGTACGCAGCCGCAGACCCCATTCATTGTTGTGATGCTGCAGTACATGACCAAATTCATGAGCGGCTATCGTGATAGAGGTAAGATCAACTCCATCATAGTGTTCCTGCTGTAATCCCACTGTTCGACTAGCCGGATCGTAGTGGTCTCCTAGATCCGTCACTTTTACTTGTAACGACTTCACTCCATAGTGTTCTGCAAGGTGGTGTATCAATTCGGCACCCGTTCCATCCAGAGGACTACCCTGTCGATAACGATTAAACGTCTGTTTAGCCCACCACTGTGGCGCGTAAAGTAAAAGAGCCACAACCAGAACAACGATGAATATATGCATATCTACATCTACGCCCACAACAATCTAATAACCCAAGGCTTTTACCCCGCTATAGGGAGTGGCTTTTAGGACAATAAATAGCACCATATCGCCCACCTGCCCAGTTCCAGTCCCATCATCAGGTCTATCTGCTCTTTTACCTCATATGATCTCCTTTCAAGATAGAGAACATTTTTCAAAAAACAGATGGAACCTTTTTATTGAAGGGTACGTTATTGAAGATAACTATTCACCAAACAAAACAGGAAAATAGACCTATGAAAAAATTAACAACCTACGCAGGATGCGTTCTTATCGCATTAGCTTCTGGGAATGTCATGGCTAAAGGTGGCGGTGGCGGTGGCGGTGGCGGTGGCGGCAATGGTGGCGGCGGTACTGGCGGCAGCGAGAGTGGCAGCGGATTTGGTGGCTTTCAGGAAAATTCTGAAAATGCCTTTTTTGGTGAGTCTAAAAAGTTTAAATATCAAAATCAGAATCAGTACCAAAATCAACAC
>JAOTST010000318.1 GCA_029864785.1 Chromatiales bacterium
AATCAGTTTTCTACACAAGATGGAGCAGATCTTCTCAACCACAGAAGCAACCATCCTAACGGGTAAGGTCGTCGGCGATCCTCCTGTATCGCCTGCGGTCATGGCCTCTAACTTTCTTGAAGATGTTATATCATTTCTACAGCAGATAGGAGCACAACTGCCACAACAAAAGTGTAGCTTTCACCATAATGAATTTCAGAAAGTTGATGACGCCTCCTACCATGATATGGCGGATCTATTTGGATTTAAAACTGCGATTAAATCCTATCATTACAACTGCAATATCAGCGGCGATCACAATCATGGCACCTGTTTTAATAACTTTGCAAAAAAACTGAACCGATTTTTTGATGGTGAACATCCAACCCGAAAAACATATTATGAGCATGAGAATCTGCTTGCCAATATTAAACCTGCCCGAACTATCTATACAGGGAACTACATATTCAAACCCTCTGCACTCGACTACTTCATTCCGTTTGCAGCACTTAAACTAAGGATGGCGGGGCCGGTGCTAGGAAGAGTCATTAAAGCAGAAATTGGCGAAGCATTCGTTTCGGTCAACCTCCCCATGTTGCACAAACGCACCGTCCACGAGAGTGGGCAGTCCGAATTCAGACCCGGCGTCGACCGTACAGAGAAGAGAATAGACCTTTCAGGTGAGTTTGAACGGCAATTTTTCGGGGATGTCATGCTCTTCACGATCGACAAATTGACCCAGAGCGGATACCCCAAAAAACCGTTTTCAAAAGAAGAGGTGTTCAATCAGGTTGAAAAAATTGAGCGCGCGATGCATAAAAAATATAGCCTAACGCGGGAGCAGATCATCCGCAAAATAGGCGCGCTTGACTCCCTGTTTAATGACACATCTAAATGGTGGAACCAACACACTCACCAGCAACAAGAGAAAGATAATATAGCTACCTTCATTGCAAATATGTCCCAAAACTTTGGCGACGGCGCAGAGGGATATCGACTCATCACCTCAGACGAAAACCGGCAATCGCGTTTAAGTGATATTGTCGCCGCTATAATCCACTATGCTGATGACCGTGAGACTTGGCACAGCACTTTGAACAGGCAACGTACAAATCCATGAATGTTTTTATTCTCAATACAGGTCGTTGTGGCTCAACTACCTTTATTAAGGCATGTCAGCACATCAGCAACTTCACAGCGCTACACGAATCACGAGCCACATCTATTGGTGAGGATCGTCTTAACTATCCAAATAATCATATTGAAGCTGACAATCGGATCTCCTGGTTTCTGGGTCGGCTTGATCAACAATATGGAGACAGTGCGTTTTATGTTCATCTAAGCAGAAATATTCAAGAAACCTCTAAAAGTTTCGCTCGGCGCGATGGCTATGGAATTATGAAAGCCTACAAAGAGGGAATTCTTCTTGGGGGGGAAGAAAGTGCATCCTCAGAAGATATCGCTCGTGACTATATCGAGACTGTCGAAGGAAATATTAAACATTTTTTGAAAGATAAATCGAATACGATGGAATTTCATCTTGACTCGGCAAAAGATGATTTTCGTGAATTCTGGACTCATATTGGTGCAACAGGCGATTTGCAAAGAGCGCTGTCAGAGTGGGATGTTAACTACAACGCATCTACCTAGTAATCTAAAATCAGGTGGGATCATTTCTTTCTGTTGATCACCAAACGCACACAACCTCGCTCAGTATCGATATATTCATGCTCTATTTCGGGGTGCTCATTGAGCCATAAATGAACGAGCTCCTTTTCATCATCTCTTGCCGCATCATCTAAAAATATGACACAGTGATCTGATAATCTTTCAAATAGGACAGGTAGCGCAGGGTAACGCGCATTCTTTTGCATAAACCCAGGAGGGCCATCGATAACCAACATATCAATACTTTCGTTGGAAATATCACTGCTTTTGTACCAGAGATACTCATTACCATGAATGGTCATTTTCTCCAATGGAGCATCAAGGACAGTAACCCACTCATCAAGCTCATAGCGTTCAAAATAGCTGCGCGTCTTGGCTGCATATTCGGCCCCATTCTCAAGACTATAGAGATGTCCAGATCCATTCATTTTGCAGCATCTAGCCAGCATCAATGTAGTTAGGCCACTGCTGCACTCAACAATCGTTTGTGGTTTTTCTGTAAGTGAGTGTTCAACGATCAGTTCGATAAAATCGGGAGCCGCAGACCAATCCGGCGTATAGGGAACACCCTTTTTTAAACCGAGCTTCTCTTCGAGTGCGCTATACAAATCCAATCCTCTATCTGTCATTGATCAGGCCGAAACAACGTTATCTTTTGTAGTGTCAAAAACACCGCGTGCATCAACTATTAACTTCGCTGATTCACCAATCAAATCGTAATCAAAGCGATCATGATCAGTGACCAACACCACACAGTCATATTTTTGCAATATTGCTTCGGTTAGTTCGACGCTCGTCATCTCAAAGTTGTATGCCCTTTTTACAGGGAACAGAGGAATGTGTGGATCGGTGTAATCAATCTGAGCTCCTCGATTAATGAGTAGATCAATAATTTCAATACCCGGCGATTCGCGACTGTCATTAATGTTCTTTTTGTAGGCGATCCCCAAAATAAGAATTCGGCTCCCCTTGACTGATTTCTCATGACCATTGAGCGCATCGGCAACTTTATCAACCACCCACTGCGGCATCTGGCTATTGACCTCGCCGGCAAGCTCAATAAAGCGAGTGTTCACCCCGTACTCCTTTGCCTTCCAGGTAAGATAGAACGGGTCGATGGGAATGCAGTGACCGCCAAGACCGGGGCCGGG
>JAOTST010000319.1 GCA_029864785.1 Chromatiales bacterium
GCTGCGCACAGCCATAACATAGCAGGGTGATGAGAGTAACGTTAACCAGCTACTACTCAAGGCTATCAATGAGACGCTGACCGAAGTAGATCTCGATGAGCAGGAGAAAAACACACTTGCCTCAGAGTTTGATAAATTTGAAGAGGCGATGGATGGTTTCAAGTTTGCATCAACCAAACCATTCTTTATCAATAAAGAGAAGCGTGAAAAAGGTAGTGGTGGGCTCTTCTCGATTACCGTCAATCCTTATACCTGTAAAGGGTGTATGGAGTGTGTTGATGTCTGTGATGACGACGCCCTGCGTGCAGCACCACAAACTGAGAAAAGCGTAGAGAATATGCGCAGTGATTGGGCCTACTGGCTCGACCTGCCAACCACCTCGCCCGACTATATTCGCATTGATGATCTCGATGAGAAGGTTGGTGCATTGGAGACGCTACTGCTAGATAAGATGAATTACGGTTCTATGGTCTGTGGTGATGGTGCTTGTAACGGCTGCGGTGAAAAGACCATTATTCACATATTCACCGGTACGGTTACGGCGATGATGCAAGCACGAGTTAAGAAGCATCTAGCCCACGTTGACGGCTTGATTCAACAGCTTGAAAAACATATTCGCAGTAAGTTAGCTGATACGATGGATCTGGGTAGTGCGGATAACATTGCGGCTATTATCGATGAGCATAGTGAGCTTGATCTGACTCTTTCGCGACTCTCTGCTGGGCTCGATGGTAACGGCTCTGCACACCCTATCGATAGTGAATGGCTGCGCTGGGTTACTCAACTGTTAGAAAAGCTCAAACATCTGAAGTGGCAATATACCTCTGGCGTCAGCAATAAGGGACGTTCAAGCATGGGGATTGTTAACGCCACTGGTTGTACCTCGGTGTGGGGTTCAACCTTCCCCTATGCGCCCTATCCATTCCCATGGGCGAGTAATCTATTCCAGGATTCACCTTCGATGGCGATGGGTCTGTTCGAAGGACATATGGTCAAGATGGCCGATGGTTTCAAGGCCGTGCGTCAGGCAGAGCTGGAGCTTAAGGGGGACTACAACTCCGAGATTCATGAAGAGTTCTTTACCTACTTTAACTGGGAACAGTTTAGTGATGAGGAGTTTAAACTCTGCCCACCTGTGGTCTCGGTTGGTGGTGATGGAGCGATGTATGATATCGGTTTCCAGAATCTCTCACGTATGATGATGTCCGGATTGCCCATTAAGGTGTTGATCCTCGATACCCAGGTCTACTCCAACACCGGTGGACAGGCCTGTACCTCAACTTATGTTGCTCAGGTGGCAGATATGAGCCCCTATGGAAAATTGTCGAAAGGTAAAAAGGAGATTCGAAAAGAGATGAGCGTCATCGCTATGGCGCATCGTACCTCCTATGTTCTGCAAGGTTCCCCCTCCAGTGTTACTCATCTTATTGAGGGATATATTGATGGCCTCAATAGTCGACGCCCGGCCATCTTTAATATCTATGCGGTGTGCCAACCTGAACATGGGGTGGGCGATGCAGCTTCAGACAAGCAGAGCAAGCTGGCAGTAGAGTCTCGCGCTTATCCACTCTTTACATACAACCCTGATCTGGGAACCACCTTTGAAGAGTGTTCATCGCTTGATGGGAATCCATCGATGAAAACCGATTGGCCCACCTATAATCTCTCTTATGAAGATGATGGCGGGAAAGGAGCCAGCATGGAGCTGCCGCTCACCTTTGCCGATTTCGCGTTGACCGAGGGGCGATTCCGTAAACATTTCCGCAAGGCACCTACGGAGACATGGAATGATGAAATGATACCGTTGGCCGAGTTTATTGAGTTGGATACAGCGAGCCAGGAGGGACTATTCCCCTATATCTGGGCGGCTGATCCAAAAAATCAGTTGATGCGTGTTTTGGTGAGTGCTGAATTGGTCAACTCAACTGTCGAGCGACGTGATTTCTGGCGTCAGCTTAAATCACTTGTTGGAGTCGATCAGATGGTGGATGTGGCACAGATTGCCAATGATGCGAAGGTCGATATGGCACAGAAGATTACCAGCTCACTACTGGCTATGGCCGGTGGTAGCGGTGGTGCCGATCTAGGTGCATTACTGGGTGCAACCAGTAGCGGGGCCGATGCAGGTTTCATCGCCGCATCAACATCAACGCCAGCAGATTATGAACCGGTCTGGATCGAGACACCGGAATGCACAGCATGTGATGAGTGTACTGATCTCAATCCCAATATCTTTGCCTATAATGAAGAGAAGTTGGCGATTGTGGTTGATCCAAAGGCTGGGCCCTTTGTCGATATCGTTAAGGCAGCAGAGAAGTGCACTGCCGAGGTGATTCATCCAGGGACACCGTTTAATCCCAATGAGCCAAACCTCGATAAGCTTATTAAACGTGCTGAGAAGTTTCAGTAGCAACGGGATCTGAAAATGGGACTGATGCAATCACTGTTCACTAAGACCTTTGCTCACGGCGTTCACCCGCCGACCAGCAAGGGACAGACGGATCAGTTGGCGATTCGGCGGATGCCATTTTCTCCGCGTATTATGATTCCGCTATCGCAGCACTTTGGGGCACCGGCCAAGTCACTGGTACACAAAGGACAAGAGGTTTTACGCGGTGAACCGATCGCCAGTGCCGATGGTTTTATGTCGGTACCGATGCATGCAACGGTGACAGGTGTCGTAGAAGGTGTTGAGTTAACGCCGACTGCACGTGGGCCCAAGGCAGATGCGATCATCATTAATACTCACCATGCAGCGAGCCAGAAGGTGATGTATGGAGCTGAATATGACTGGCA
>JAOTST010000192.1 GCA_029864785.1 Chromatiales bacterium
TTTTTTACAGGGGATGGCCTTCGCTGCTCTGGCGTTTCATTTTTCGGCAGAAGAGAACCGAGAGAGCGCACAGCTATTTGTGTGCGATGCTCTAGCAATCTTGCCGGGTTACCTGCCTGCGTGTGCAGGTGTTCAGGTGCAGCCTGTTTTGGACTCTTTGGGTGAACTACAAGATAGGCTCCACGCCGCTGATATGACACAATCTCTCAATGTGATCTCCAGTGTAAGGGCGCTAAGGTTCTCAGCAGGTGTGGCCGCATGAATCACATAGATATGCCCGATTCACTTCTGATTGGGCGTTGGGACGAATCGGCTTTAAATACCGATACGGACGCACACACCTTTACCTATGATGATGAGTTATCTGAACTGCCAATCCAATTGTCAGCTCAAGAGGCGTCAGGGAATAGAACCGTTGTGGTTCGCTCAGGTGATGAAATCCGTATCAATGCACTGCTGGATGACAGCCTCTGTCGAGTGTTAATTGGCGAGGCTACATTTATTGATGAAGATCTGATTAAGCGTCTTGTCGACCGTTTTGGTTCAGAGCGCATTGGTCTCTGGTTACCGGTTCAACTCTTTGAATCAAACTGGTCGCTCGATAGCGAGTCAAACGCTGACTTTAATGTGATCGCGGTCACCAATCCTGTTCCACGTTGGAATCTACTTGATACAGCAGGCGAGCCGCGAGACATCGACGCTTTTTATTATGCGAAAAAGATGATCGCACAGGGGGCAGGTGCCGTGATGCTTGAGGTCTCTAATCCACAAGATGAGGATCTGACTGTGTGTGCAGAGCTATCGGAAGTCCTTGGGGATAAATTATGGCTCAGCTCAAATGAGAATGAGTGGGACTACTGGGTTCGCTATTCAGGAGTAACCCGGTTAGTGCTCCCCAGAGATGATGCGCTAGATCTCTCTCGTCTTGAAGTCGTGGTGGAAGAGAGGGAGCCTCTTGAGGATATCGCATGAAGCGGGTGTTAACTTTTCTTTTGCTGACTTTGGTTAGCAGCTACACTTTTGCGGCTGAGGTACTCGATGAGAATGAGCTTATTAGTTTTGGTGAACGCGTAAAATATTGGCCCGTTCTAGATGTTCGTGACCTTGTTGAGCGCAGCCAGCGACCCATCGCGGGAGCTCAGCAGATAGATGATGAACTTGAGTTTGATGCCGGAGATATTATTCTGATTATTGGTGATGATGAAAAATCGGCCATGCAGTCGGCACTTGCAATTGAAAAGCAATTTCCAGGTAACACGACCATTGTCGTCAAAGAGGGCTACAAAACGCTCCGTGTAATTCATGGAAAAAAGATCAAAAATATTAGTAACAGCTACTTTCCTGGCACCTTTACTATTCCCAGTGATACCTGTGAAACGGCACCACCTGTACACATGTTTGATGACAGTGAGGAATAATGAGTCAGCCTAGTTCAGGAATCTTTCCTAAAATTTATTTAGAACGATGTAGTCGCTACCGTTTTAGTTACAGTCAGTGTCACTACTGTAGAGAGGTCTGCCCCCACGATGCACTGCAACTCTCGGAACAGGGTGTTGAGTTAGAGGCAGGGAAATGTGCCAATTGTGGATTGTGTTCATCGGCATGTCCTACCAATGTATTTCATGCAGCCCACATCCCCACATCCAAGCTATTGCAAGCAGAAAAAGATATCTCCGTCTCCTGCCTACCTTCGCAGATCGAGGCAGAGTTAACGGTTCCATGTCTTGGTGCGATAGATGCGGTGGTCATGAGTGAGCTGGCACAACGTGGTATTGAGGTGACGCTTAAAGGGAGTAGTCACTGTGAGGAGTGCGCTCATGCACCACAAGGGAAGCAAATATTGAAAGAGACGCTGGCAGCAGTTGAATCCTTATGCCAGAGCATGAGTGATGATTCATGGATAAAACCACGTTTAGATAATGATATAAAAGCCAATAACGGCGTTGATCGAGCCCGGGCGGGAAGGCGCCAATTCTTTAGACGATTCCTGGCTAGTGGTGTGGCAGCTGCACAGTCTAATGAACCGCTTATTAAACATAAAGTTCTAGAAACCGCAGTAAGGCCAGCAGCACATTACATTCCACAAAAACGTAAATTACTCAGTAAAATAACCAAAGAATGTGATTCTATTATTCTTAATGAGGATGTGGCGTTTACATTTTCCGTAGGCATTGTTTCTGCAACGGAGGACTGCTCAGGCTGTGAAATCTGCTCACGTGTTTGTCCTACTGGTGCCCTCTCGATTCATGAAGAAGATAAAACATGGCAATTACATATCTTTGGCGATCGTTGTTTGGGTTGCGGTCTATGTATAGAAAGTTGTTCATACAATGCCATCGAACTGAATCCAATTATAGCGTCAGCAGCGCAGGATAATATTCTTCATTCGTTATATCGTTACCGTTGCCAGAGCTGTGGAAGGCATTTTGTACATAGTGACTCAGATTTATGTCCAGTATGTAAGGATGATGAAGAAAGTTTTGATGCGATATTTAATTGAGGAATATTAAAGATGGAGTGGGAATTTACATATGAAGATGTTGTAAAAGCGAAAGTTAATTATGAACTGATTGATTTTATAAACGACTTTCGTAATGAGGTAACTGTAAACATCCATGAAAACTCTTCAAATGACGTGAATGCCATAATTACTCTGCTGTATGATTTCATGCACTGGTGTGCAACAGAGAGAGAGCCTGAACAGTTTTATGCCGAAGAACTTCTTCCAGAAGATCTCCTTAATGCCGATGAACTTCGCTCAATGCACCCTAATTTAAAAGAGAATATAACCATGCTGGGTGCAATCTTGCAGCGCATGATTATGAATCAGGTAGATAAAGGCATTGTTCTGGAGGAGGCTATCCAAAAAGTAGCGCAGCAGCATCAGGCAATTGTAGATAATGCACTGCCATCATAAATTGAACAGAAGAGTAGATCTTTAGGTCTCTTCAGTTATTCACCTTTAGCTACAAGCTGAATTTATTGTCAAACTAGCTGTAGCTTACTTAATCCTATAACAACGGATAGCCCTAAGCGGTCACTTGGCAGGTGTGGCTGAGGAGAAGCCTTATAGTCAACCGGAGATGATTACAACACTTTAGGTCTCACAATGACTTATGTATTGTGACCTCATAACACCTTAGTTTTGAGCGATATATTAATGCTTCAAATTTTTCGAACAAAAAATAGAGCGTATTGATTTAATTAGGGGTAAAAACCGTATTGTTGTTCGGAAAATAGATCCTAGCTTATTGATTAATATAAGAAGTTGGTTAGATTCTAATTAGTCCTATCACCTAACCATATTATAAAAGTTCACAAAAATTGTGGGCATGCACGCTCTATAGTTTTGTTCCCGAAAAAATTTATTTCTGAAAACCCTCTATTTATATTGGTGGGGAAGTGGAATTTCGATTAGATTGTCACCATTGATTACTTTCCATTAAATTAAAATTTAGAGACCACTATGAAAGCCATATTAATGCAGCAGCCAGGAGAGGCTTCCTCTTTAGTCGAGAGTGAGGTGAATGCCCCTACATTAGTCGAAGCAGATCAACTGCTGATTAAATTAGAGGCTGCCGGGGTTAACCCTATCGACACTAAGTTGCGAGCCAATGGCACCTACTTTCCAGATCAACTGCCTACGATTCTCGGTTGTGATGGTTCTGGTCGAGTGGTTGAGGTGGGCGCTGAGGTTAAAAATTTTCACGTTGGCGATGAGGTCTACTATTTTTATGGTGGAATTGGTGGTGCAGAGCAGGGAAATTATGCCGAGTATAATGTGATATCGGAAGCGTATGTGGCACCTAAACCATCCAACCTTAGTTTTTCGGAGGCCGCTGCCGTTCCCCTTGCGCTGATTACTGCATGGGAATCGCTGCATCATCGAACCGTAGTGAAAAAGGGAGAGAGTGTCTTGATTCACGCGGGTGCCGGTGGGGTTGGCCACCTTGCGATTCAGCTTGCCAAGATCGCCGGTTGCCGAGTAATTACTACGGTGAGCTCAAAAGAGAAAGAAAAGTTCGTGCGTAGCCT
>JAOTST010000320.1 GCA_029864785.1 Chromatiales bacterium
TAAATGAAGGGCTACGGTGAAGTTATGCCACCGGTAATCTCTACCATAGTCAGATCATCAGACTGTTCACTATAACCGGTGAACTTTTCAACCGCCTTCAAAATGGTATAAAAGATCTGGTCAGGATTGCGCTCACCATTAATCGCCTCAATTAATCGATCATGCTCAAACATCTCACCATCCTTATTTTCTGCCTCAGTAATCCCATCAGAATAGGCAATAATACGGTCACCCGGTGCAAGTTTTACAACAACTGGCTCAAAATTGAGACGCGAACTCTGATCGATTCCTAAAGGAAGAATCGTCGGACGAATAAGATCAGAAATATGATGTTCATCCACCCGATAGACAATGACCTCCGGCAGACCCGCATTCCAAATTTTTGCCTCGGTTCGATCAGCCGATAGGTTAATCAACACTGTACAGACAAAAAACTCAACCGGCAGAACCTGCTTTAATTTATCATTTATTGCGACAATCATCTCACCGGGGTCGACACCCTGTGGCGACATTTGATAAAAAAGATCGATCACCGGATAGGCTCCCAGTGCCGCAGGTAGGCCGTGGCCAGTACCATCTCCCAAGAGAATATTTACACTCCCATCCGGCAAGTCTGAAGCCAGTAGAACATCACCATTAAACAGTGAGAGTGCGTTGTTTATATGCTTTAAAAAGGAAGAATCCAGCGAACCCTGTTCAATCATCTTACCGTAGACACGCGCTGCGGCAATCTGCTCTTTTTCTGATTCGCGTTGATGTTCTTGAATGGTTCGATACTGCTCAATCATGCGCATCATCACTCGAATCTTCGACATCAGGATAACGTGATTGTAGGGTTTGGTAAGAAAGTCATCCCCCCCCACATCAACGCATTTAGCGAGTCCCTTTTCATCGGTAATCGCCGTCAAGAAGATCACAGGAACAAATCTATCCGCCGATAACCGCTTAATCTGACGCACCGCCTCATAGCCATCCATCACTGGCATGACGACATCCATTAAAATCAGATCAGGTGACTCTTGTTCAAATTTTTCAACCGCTTCCCGACCATTAGTGGCCTCAATCACTTCATGGCCTGCTGGTGTCAGCATGCCACTAAGGATCATACGATTGACCAAATCATCATCGGTCACAAGAATTTTAAGGGGTATGTTCATTCGTTATTTAAATTATTTGAACTTGGAATTCAGATTGTTCTATCTAAAATTGTGGAGCATTCCGTTCTTAATTATCGTTATTTTTCATCCACAAAAGAGGCCATGACTGTACGCCCACCATCACTATAGACCAGATCGCTAAAGGCAATATTCTTTGCGATAGCTATGCCTCGGCCATGGTTATCAAGAACACGTCCCGCATCAAAGTCCATAAATTTTTCCCAGTCAAATCCTGAACCGCCATCACTGATAGAGATCGAGAAACGGTTACTCTCTCTTTTAAAGCTGGCGGTGGCAAAGCGGTCACGATATTCTGGAAGTTCCTGACGCCTATGAACCTCCTCTTCCCAATTTTGCTCAAGATTTAGTCGAGATTTTTCATCATAGGTAATCTCAAGATTGCCATGTTCAACGGCATTGATCATCAGCTCTTTAATGCCCATAAAGGCACGGTCTGGATCGGGAAATGCATTTGAGAGCATTGATGCAATATTGCGTGCTTCGTTGAGGCTTTTGAAGTGAAAGTCTGCATGATCGAGCAGCCCCATCATCCGTTCGGTATTCTCACGACAGCTATCCAGCCGTTTAAAAACTGTTCTATCACGAAGCGCACGGCTCACAACAGAGAGCAACATATCTTCTTCGAAAGGTTTCGTCAGGTAGTAAAAGGCACCTGCTCTCATCCCTTCGAGAATATCATCTCGGGAAGATTTCGCTGTTTGGAAAATAACCGGAATATGTCTGAGCGAATCATGCGCAGACATTTTATGGAGAACCTCCATGCCATCCATTTTAGGCATCATGCGATCGAGGAGGATAATGTCATACTCTTCGGCGCTGCTTGCAGTTGCCTCTAATTTTTCCCAGGCAATCAGACCATCTGCAGCGGTATCAAGCAGGTAGTCTTTACCTGTATCTTCTAGATATTGAGTGATAATAGCCAAGTTCATCGGCTCATCATCAACGATTAATATTCTGGCTTGTCCACCATTTTCATCCACTCTGGATACCTCCTAAACTAGCCTAACACCATCAATGACAGTCGTTACTTAACTGTGAAAAGTGTATCAAAACGCGCCAGTTTCAAAAGCTCTTTAATATTTTCTGAACAGTTAATCAGCGTAATATTGGTACTACCGGACGAAAGCTCATCTCGAAGTAGTAACAACATGCCCAAAGCCGAACTATCCATGTGTTTGGTGTCAACAAAATCAATTGCAAAATCCTCAACTGTCGATTCCAGGTCACTATGTAACTCCCTGAATTCTTTGTGGATTCCAATATCAAAAGTGGATGGCAACTTAACCTGTAGCGTCTTACCGCCATTAATTAACGATGTTTCAAGAGACATTCTCGCTTCCTCTAAACCTGTTCTTCAGCAGTCCAGCCGTCATGATCATTTAACTCATAAAATCAGACAACTAAGTGTATTACATTGCACCTATAGTAGGTCTCTAAATGTTCGAGGTAAATATATCACAATTGGGCAATACAGATGAATTAATCGAACACCTAACGGCATAAATTATGCTGATAGGCTCACTATTTAATTATTTACTGGATTATAGGCAAATTACAAACATTTGATCTTTCCGTTACAACCCTCAATTCCATACTAACTAATAGAAAAAACTTCC
>JAOTST010000321.1 GCA_029864785.1 Chromatiales bacterium
TCTGGCTGTTGGCGCGCTTTACATCGGTTACACCGTTGCATCATGTGCTACTGCCCGTCTTCACAACTCGGATTGCCCTTCAGCGTAACGGCCTAATTCTATTGAATAAAACCTGAGTGCCTATTTGAGGGGCTCGGGTTTTTTTGCGCGTAAAAGTTATGGAGAGGCAGCGAGCTTGTAATCTACGAAAGCGAGCCCGATGTAGCGAGATAAACCGGTCAGGAGTCGATGCAGTTCGATTTTGAGACCGAACAATATTAATATAGCGTGATATTGCGTCGAAATTTATTAGAGATACAGAGAAATGCCAATTTACGAGTATGAGTGTAAAGCCTGCGGTCATGAGATGGAGGCGATTCAAAAGATGAGTGATGATGCGCTCACTGACTGTCCTGTTTGCGAAAAGAGAGAGCTCGTTAAGCTGATCTCTGCCGCCGGTTTCCGCTTGAAGGGTGCAGGTTGGTATGAGACCGACTTTAAGAGCGGCCAAAAGAAAAATGTCGTTAAGTCTGAAGCGCCAGCATGTACCTCTGACAACTGCCCGGCATCAAAATAGAGACAATCTCACCCCAATACTGTCGGATTAAGCCCCAAAGCCGTCGCGCGCCTTTGAGATAGGCGCCACAGCACGTATAATCCCCCTCCTTTTTACGTTAAACATTAGGAACAACTGCCATGATGCGTACCCACTACTGTGGTGATTTGAACGAATCTCATATCGACCAGGAGGTAGAACTCTCCGGTTGGGTACATCGCCGCCGTGACCATGGTGGGGTTATCTTCATCGACATTCGTGATCGTGAAGGTTTGACTCAGGTGGTCTTTGATCCCGATATTGCCGATATGTTTGCCATTGCCGAGCAGGTGCGTAACGAGTACGTTCTTAATATTAAAGGTAAGGTGCGTCATCGCCCCGATGGCACCGTTAATAAAGATCTGCCAACAGGCAGCATCGAGATCCTCGGCAAAGAGATCACCATCATTAACCGTTCTGAAACGCCTCCCTTCATGCTTGATGTTGAAGACCATGAAGTGGGTGAAGAGCACCGTCTCAAGTACCGTTATGTTGATCTGCGTCGCCCACAGATGCTTGAGCGCCTGCGTATCCGTTCCAAGATCACCTCGGTACTGCGTAACTATTTAGATGACAACGGCTTCCTCGATGTCGATACCCCGATGCTCACCAAGGCGACCCCAGAGGGCGCGCGTGATTATCTGGTGCCTAGTCGTACCCATCCAGGTGAATTTTTTGCACTGCCACAGTCGCCACAGATTTTTAAACAATTATTAATGGTTGCCGGTATCGATCGCTATTACCAAATCGTTCGCTGCTTCCGTGATGAAGATCTGCGTGCCGATCGTCAGCCCGAATTTACCCAGCTTGATGTCGAGACCTCATTCTTGGATGAGGAAGAGATCATGGGCATGATGGAGGAGATGATTCGTGAACTCTTCGCCAAGGTGCTTGAAGAGCAGCTGCCCAATCCATTCCCAAGAATGACCTATGCCGAGGCGATGAATCGTTACGGTTCAGACAAGCCAGACCTGCGTATCGATATGGAGCTGGTGGAGATCTCTGACCTGATGGCAGAGGTGGAATTCAAAGTCTTCTCTGCGCCAGCCAACGATCCAGAGTCGCGTGTTGCGGCGCTGCGTCTCCCTAAGGGTGGTGAACTTTCGCGTAAAGATATCGACGGTTACACCAAATATGTCAGCATCTACGGTGCCCGTGGCCTCGCCTATATTAAGGTGAACGAACTGGCCAAAGGTGTTGAGGGACTGCAGTCTCCGATCCTCAAGTTCCTGCCCGATGATGTGGTTATGAAAATAATGGAACGTGTTGGTGCAGAGGATGGCGACATCGTCTTCTTCGGTGCAGACAAGATGAAAATTGTAAACGAGGCGCTTGGCGCACTGCGTGTAAAGCTGGGTCACGATCGTGATCAGATCAATCGTGGCTGGCAGCCAATGTGGGTTGTAGACTTCCCAATGTTTGAGCGTGATGGTTCGGGCAAGCGTTGGACTTCACTGCACCACCCATTCACCGCGCCCAATGATGAAGATATCGACAAACTGGAATCTAATCCCGGTGCCTGTCTCTCACGCGCCTACGACATGGTGCTTAACGGTACCGAGCTTGGTGGTGGTTCGATGCGTATCTACCGTGAAGATGTGCAAAAGAAGGTTTTCCGCGCACTCGGTATTGAAGATGAAGAGGCCAACGACAAGTTCGGCTTCCTGCTTGAAGCACTCAAGCATGGTGCACCGCCTCATGGTGGTCTCGCATTCGGTATCGACCGTCTGGTGATGCTGATGACCGGCGCACAATCGATTCGTGACGTGATGGCCTTCCCTAAAACTCAGTCAGCAGCTTGTCTGATGACCGAAGCCCCTTCACCCGCAGGCCCTGCACAGTTGGTTGAGCTGGGTATTCGTGTTGCCAAGCCTCCCAAAGTAGAGGGTGAGAAAAAGGCAGATAAGGAATAGATTCAATGGGCGATATCCTGTCGATAGATGATTACGCAAAGCTGGATGATGCGGAGTGTAACGAAAGGATAGAGAAGGCGCGCGCAACGCTGGGAGAGCGGTTGGTTATTTTAGGCCACCACTACCAGCGTGACGAGGTCTTCAAACACGCAGACTTTTCGGGTGACTCACTCATGCTATCGCGTGAGGCATCAGAGTCGAAGGCAGAGTTCATAGTCTTCTGCGGTGTCCACTTCATGGCCGAAGTGGCGGACATTCTTTCCCGTCCTGATCAGGTGGCAATCCTGCCCGACCTCGGT
>JAOTST010000322.1 GCA_029864785.1 Chromatiales bacterium
TAGGCCTGCGGCGATAAGTAGAAGGCTAAGCTCCCAGGAGACATTGAAAAAACCGAGCTGCTGATTGAGAGAAAGCCAGATCAGATAACCTATCGCAACGGGGCTAAGCAGTAGGGTTTCGACAGCTAAACCCTGGATAGGATCGGCGTTAATTTTTTTACGAATTAATCCATAAAGTCCAAAAGTGATTGCGAGGGTGAGCGATACCCAAGGAAGCGAGCCAACCAAAATAATTTTGTAAGTTACCCCGGCCATAGCAAATAAAATGGCGAGCCACTGTAACGGGCGAAGTCGTTCTCTGAGAAAGATCATCCCAAGAAGGACACTGAATAGCGGGTTGATAAAGTAGCCTAAGCTAGATTCCAGAATTAAATCATTAGAGATAGCCCAGATAAATACCAGCCAGTTGGCAGAGACCAGTAGTGCAGAAATAAAAAACCAAAAGAGTAATTTTCGCTGTTTTAGGAGAGTCGAAAATTCATACAGGTGACCTCGTAGACCAAGGAGCAAAGAGAGCAGAAGAAAGGACCATATCACCCGGTGAGAGAGTACTTCGGTGGGAAGCACAGTGCTGACAGCCTTAAAGTAGATGGGAGAAAATCCCCAAAAGATGAAGGCCAATAAACCCAGAACAACCCCGCTTCGATGTTCCCTATTCATTTAGATTCGGTGACTACTCCCAGCGGAAGAGTTTGACGCCAATGAAAAGAAATATGAGTGTCATTATCAGTAGGATGATTAGGTGTGAACCGATCTCCATAAGACCTGCACCATCCAGCATGATGGCGCGCGCAGCTTCAACAACATGGGTCAGAGGTAGCAGTTTTGCCAGGGTGGTAATCCATGCGGGGGAGCCTTCAAGTGAAAACCACACCCCAGATAGAAGCATCATGGGCATCGATATGGCATTGGCAATACCGCTGGCGACCTCATCACTTTTGAGGCGAGCAGCAACGACCAGACCAAGTGATATGAGCGAGAGTGCGCCAAGGATCAATACGACGAAGAGCAACCAGTAGGAGCCGAACATGGCAAAGTCGAGGATCAGATTGCACCCTAAAAAGACCAGTACGGAAACGGAGATGATCAGTAATAATCGCGAGATAATCTGTGCCAATAGAAACTCGGCAATTGTTAGAGGTGTCCCCTTAAGTCGCTTTAGTACACCATTTTTTCGGTAGCGGACAATGACAAAACCGATACCAAATAGTGCGCTGAACATCATATTCATGCCGAGCACGCCGGGAATTAGCCAATCGATATAGCGGATCTCTTTGCCAGTAACGAGCCCCTGTTGCAGTGGTTCACCGCCACTGGCAACAAGCATTTTCTCTACGACATAGCCTTTGGGAGAGGTCGAATTGATCCAGTAGTGATGCTGTTTAAAGTTGATAAGCATGTCGATCTGGTGGCGTTCCACTTTGGTGATGGCTGAACTCTGATCATCAAAGGGGATAAATTGAATATAACGGCTCTCTAGGAAGGGGTGGCTCTGCTCATCAATGATCCCCACTTTGTAGAGATCCTGATCCCCGGAGTCAAAAATTAGCGCAAAACCGAGCATAAGGAACAGCGGAAAAAAGATGCCCCATGCGAGCGCTGAACGGTCACGTAGAAATTCGATATTACGGGCATGCAAAACAGTGAGAAAACGCTTCATGATCTGAGCTCTTTACCAGTGAGTTGCAGAAATAGATCTTCCAGATTGCACTGGCGTACCTGTAGTTGGGTTAGCTCGATATGGTGCTCAAGCAGTTTGCTGATGGTGCGATTGACATCTGTAGTGGTGATGTCGATCCAGCCATTACCTCGATGAACGGATTGACCTAATAGGCTGAGTTCACCCTGAAAGACATCTTCGGGTAGACGTACAAGCCGTTCACTAAAGTGTTTATGGAGCAGATCGTCTGGGGAGCCTTGGGCAATAATGGTGCCGCGATCCATAATGGCAATCATATCGCAGAGTTCGGCAGCCTCCTCCATGTAGTGGGTGGAGAGGATAATGGTGGTGCCGCTCGCCTGAATGGAGCGAATCAGGGCCCAGAAATTTCTACGTGCCTGTGGATCAAGCCCCGTGGTTGGTTCATCAAGAAAAACAATTTCAGGCTTATTAACCAGTGCGATTGCCAGTAGTAGACGCTGTCGCTGTCCGCCGGAGAGTTTTTGTGTATCACGATCGAGAAATTCGTTCAGGTTACAGGTTCTAATCAGCTCATCGAGCGGCGCACTTTGAGGGTATAGCCCCTGAAATAACTTAAGTGTCTCAATCACTGTGAGATATTCAGGCAGAGCCGTGTGCTGAAACTGAATACCGCACTCCACTTTAAAGCGTTCGCCCTGCGGCTCCCCTTTATAGAGGATATCGCCAGAGGTCGGCGGGGTGATCCCTTCAATCATCTCAATGGTGGTGGTTTTACCTGCCCCATTGGGTCCTAGTAGACCGATACAAAGACCCTGTTCAATTTTCAGGCTGAGGCCATTGACAGCCTTGATGCCGGGATACTCTTTTACAAGATTACGAATTTCTAGGATAGTTTTCATAGGAGGCGCTACTCTACCAGCTCAACGATTATCCGTATAATGGTATCTATGGAATCAGAACCGACAGAATATTATTCAAACCAATTTGGTGGTATTGCCCGTCTTTATGGTGATGAGGGGGCGCAAAAAATTCGCAACGCCCACATCTGTATTGTTGGGGTTGGCGGTGTCGGTTCATGGAGCGTTGAGGCGCTGGCTCGCACGGGTGTAGGGCAACTCACGCTGATTGATCATGATGAAAT
>JAOTST010000323.1 GCA_029864785.1 Chromatiales bacterium
CGTGAAGTTGGCTACGCTCACTCATGGTTTAACAATATTACCCATGATGTTTTTGGTTAATATCTAACCCGCTAAAATAAAAAAGGGGCCTTCGGGTCCCTTTTTTATTTTTCTAATGAACTTATGGCTGTTAATTACCCTATTAGAAACAGAAAATCCTGCATAGAGCAGGATTTTTTATATGGCGGAGAGAGAGGGATTCGAACCCTCGGTAGACTATAAAATCTACACTCCCTTAGCAGGGGAGCGCCTTCAGCCGCTCGGCCATCTCTCCAAAATATTGCAAATGTGCTTAAGGCGGGCGTAGGATACCCGCCTTGAACTAGAAGGTAAAGCAGTTTGCTCTATAAGACATTGCCATTAGGGGTTTCATCATTCGCGGTACCAGATTCCTCGCTTCCACCGTCTTTTTCACGCTGAATTCGATCATAAATCTCTTCGCGATGAACCGAGATATCTTTGGGGGCGTTAACGCCGATACGTACCTGATTACCTTTAATACCAAGAACGGTAACAGTGACATCGTCACCAATAATAAGTGTTTCACCAACACGACGAGTTAAGATAAGCATCCAAATTCTCCTTGAATTCCTGTTTATAAAATCGGGCCTCAAAGCCCTTCCATCTCTCCTATCCCAAATCTTGTGGTGATAGGAGTAATTTCAAGTCTGCGATTGTACTTTATTTGTAAAGGTTTTCCTACTTTTGATTATGCCGTTTCACTATCCAGACCGAAGGCGGTATGTAGTGCCCGCACCCCGAGTTCAAGATATTTTTCATCCACAACGACAGTCACCTTAATCTCTGAGGTAGAGATCATGCGAATGTTAATACCCTCTTTGGCTAATGTCTCAAACATCTTACTCGCAATACCTGCGTGAGAGCGCATACCAACACCCACCAATGAAATTTTTACCACCTTATCATCACCAATGACCTCTCTCGCACCCAGCGCTTTCGCTGTGTTTTCGAGAATCGACTGAGCTTTTTGCAGATCATTACAATGCACGGTAAAAGTGAAGTCCGTCGTACCATCAGCACCGATATTCTGCACGATCATATCGACTTCAATATTGTTTTCACCAATGGGGCCGAGAATCTGATAAGCGACACCGGGTTGATCCGGAACACCCAGAACGGTCAATTTGGCTTCATCACGATTAAAGGCTATTCCCGAGATTAATGCATCTTCCACTTCATCTTCCTCATAAGTAATTAGGGTTCCAGGACCATCCTCAAATGAGGATAGCACCCGAAGAGGCACATTATACTTTCCGGCGAACTCCACCGAACGAATCTGTAAAACTTTAGAGCCTTGACTGGCCATCTCCAACATCTCTTCAAAGGTGATGCGATCAAGTCGTTTGGCCTCAGGCACCACCCGAGGGTCGGTCGTATAGACACCATCAACATCGGTATATATTTGACACTCATCAGCCTTCAGTGCAGCCGCCAGTGCAACAGCCGTAGTATCAGAGCCTCCTCGACCTAAAGTCGTAATATGTCCCTCTGCATCAACACCTTGAAAACCAGCAACAACGATCACTCGCCCCAACTTCAGGTCTTCCCGCATACGGTGCTCTTCGATGTTGAGAATACGAGCCTTATTGTGAGTACTGTCTGTCAGAATTTTAACCTGACTCCCTGTGTAGGAGCGAGCATCACACCCCAACTCATTCAGAGCCATGGAGAGTAGCGCGATGGTGACCTGCTCACCTGTAGTGAGCAATACATCAAGTTCGCGAGGGGGAATGCTATCGGTGATCTCAGTAGCAAGTGTCGTCAAGCGGTTGGTTTCACCGCTCATTGCGGAGACCGCAACAACCACATCATCGCCACGATCACGAAATCGCTTTATTTTCTCAGCGACCGCTTTAATTCGTTCGACTGTGCCGACCGAAGTACCACCATATTTTTGAACAATTAGTGCCATAAATACTCTAAGTCAGGCTGAATAATTTGGGTTGGGAATTAAACCGTAAATTGAGGGAAAATTGAAGTGTAAATTAACCTGCAATTTGTGATCGAACCCAAGCTTCAACACCGGCCAATGCCGCATCAAGTTTTTCCGGTTCACTGCCACCGCCCTGCGCCATATCGGGACGTCCGCCGCCTTTTCCACCCACCTGCTCAGCGACCATTTTTAGCAGGTCGCCAGCTTTGAGCTTATCGGTCTCGGCTTTAGTCACACCAGCAACCAGTGCAATTTTGTCACCATTGACCACTGCAAGAATGATCGCCGCATTTTGAAGCTTGTTTTTAAGCTGGTCGACAGTGTCTCTGAGTGCTTTGGCCTCAACACCCTCAAGCTTGGCTGCGAGTACCTTAATGCCTGCCACTTCAACTGCTTGACCTGCCAGATCAGAACCCTGACTCGATGCCAGTTTCGACTTGAGCTGCTGTAGCTCCTTCTCCAGTGCACGATTCTTATCAACCACCTGTTCGACTTTTGTCACCAGATTATCACGACTCCCTTTAACCAGATCGGCGGTATCAGAGAGCGCCTGCTCATTTTGAGCGATCCAGTTCATCGCATGAATGCCGGCCACCGCCTCAATACGACGTACACCCGCTGCCACACCCTGTTCACTAGTGATCTTAAAGAGACCAATATCACCGGTTCGGCTGATATGGGTACCACCGCAGAGTTCGACCGAGAAGTCTCCCATGCTCAGAACTCGCACATCATCACCATACTTCTCACCAAACAGCGCCATGGCACCGCTCGATTTAGCCTCATCGACATTCATGATTTGGGTATCGACGGAA
>JAOTST010000048.1 GCA_029864785.1 Chromatiales bacterium
GGCGGGTCCTCAGCTGATTGAACCCATCATGAAGGTTGATGTGTTCACTCCAGATGATCACGTGGGTGATGTTATTGGTGACCTTAACCGTCGCCGTGGCATGATCAAGTCACAGGATGCAGGCACTACAGGTGTTCGTATCAAGGCTGAAGTACCACTAAGTGAGATGTTCGGTTACATCGGTGATCTGCGTACCATGACCTCTGGTCGTGGCCAGTTCTCGATGGAATTCGACCACTACTCACCATGTCCTAAGAATGTGGCTGAAGAGGTTATTAAAGAGGTTCAAGAGCGTAACGCCTCTAAATAACTCTTTAATCAACCCCAATAAAAAGGCCTGGTATCTACCAGGCCTTTTTTTATTTTATCAATAAAACAGCATAACAATTAATACCGTTACTAATTAGTTATGAAAATTTAATTCACAATAGACGTTAAAGCCTTAGCCATCGTTTCCGCTGAAATTCCATTTGCCAATTTAGTGATAAATTGACCATCGGGTGCGATAACAAAAAGACCAGCGGTATGATCCATTTGGTAATCATCTTTATTCTTATTGTTGTAAACCTTTCTATACTTAACATGATAATGTTTGGCCACCTGTTTTAGCATCGCTGGCTGCCCTGTTAATCCAACAATTCGACCACCAAAATAGTCCACATAGCGACGCATAACCTTTACATCATCTCGTTCAGGATCGACTGTAATGAAATAGCTTTTGAATTTTTTTGCATCATTACCCAATAGATCCAGGGCACTAATCAATGTATGCAGAGAAAGCGGGCAGATATCAGGGCAAGAGGTATAACCAAAAAATATCAGTTGATACTTGCCTAACATATCTTTCTCAGTGATCAATTCACCAAACTGATTAATTAGAAAAAACCGCCCATCCTCATCATCTCTATCTTCTAAATTATTATTTAACAAAGATGTATCGACTGGCTCTAAGCCATTATTAACATTAAGACACTGCTTTATAACGGCCGAGTTATGTTGCATCAGATTGATGTAGAGATCTGCACCCGCACTAAACTGGAGCCCCAAACTATCAAGTTGCCAAACTCGATTGCCATCTTTAGGCGCAAGTAGATCAACCTCACTGTCTGGAAACCCCCTTTCAGTCAATAGACAGTCAAAATCCCCATTAGCAAGCTCCATACGAGCCTTTAAGAATTTAGCCGCATCAATTTGAGCATACGGTGAATAGAGCAACTGCCCCCCTATTTTAAGAGCGTAGGCTTGCTCAAAATATTGCTGAGTATCATGATAGAGATAACTAACCCCGCCCTGTAATCCTCTGTAACCATACTCCAGTTTATGATCAAATTTCCGAAGTTCTTCTCTGATTTTTGTGCGATTTCTTCGATAGATATGTGTTCTCACAGGATCTAAATCGATCAGCGCATAGGCTAGCTCATCTAATAGAATTAATGCATTACGAGTATCCAACCAGAAATAGGGATCTCTCAAACTATCATCATAACGTTTGGAAAGTATTTTTAACCGCTCATTTGATAGCAGCTCAATAACCTTAACCTTAGGAGGGAGTGATGAAATAAAAGGTTGTAACGAACTTTCAAGTTCTGGCCCCACCCAAACAATCAAGTCGCTATTTAATAGTGACTTCTGTTGCGTGCTATTCGGTTTAAATTTGAATGGCGCACCATCAATCAAAAGATGGGGTTGCTCAATCCCCTCCATCAATCCTGCAAGAATTGAATGGATAGGCTTAATGGTCGCAATAATATTCAGATCTTTTGCGTAAGAGACATTTAAAAAAAGTAGCGTTAGAAAAACTACAACATATGGGCTAAAAACTTTCTTGCTTATATTTTTTATCATTGACTTATTATTTAAGAGTCTCAACGGAAGTAGAACGTTTTTTTAATCTTTCAATCTCTTGTTGAACTCTATTATGAAATCCAGCTTCACCCGGACAAATTTTATTGTTATTAATAAAGTCTAAAAAAGAGCGGTTAGTTTCATCTTCAAACATCTCACCCAATCCTCTCTCTTTGGGCAAGCTTGCGGCCAAAGATAATTTAATCTTCCTAGCTTCTTTCAAATAGTGGCACTTAAGCGCAACCCCATTTAGATCTCCTAGTTGTCTAATCGACTCCAGCTGATCTTCTGAGACTGCATAGGCGTTTGATATTAAAATCAAAGTCAAAAATAGAGAGGAAGTAATTTTATTCATACGCCGTTATTTTTAACTCCTTCCTACCATGCCAATATATAAAAATAGAAAATTCACGAAGATAACCGCTCGACAAGCGTAGGTTACCTTCGTGAATTTAGTACATCATAGGCTAAAAAGTGATTTAGTGCATTTTATGCATTTTCATGCCAGGCATTGACTTCATCTTCATCATAATTTTACGAACAGGCGCCTCAATCTCTTTTTTACTACCATCTTCAAAAATCAATGTAACAGGGACCTTTTTACCCACCACAAGATCTTGCTTTAGACCAATAAACATTACATGTAATCCGCCTGGCTTAAGTACAGTCTCACCATTAGCAGGAATATCAATTTTATCGATACGACGCATCATCATCATGCCATTTTCATGAATATGGGTATGAAGCTCTACAACCTTTGATACAGGACTTTTTGCATCAACCACAGCGTGGTCTACACTATCCATATTTTTGAATGTCATAAAAGATCCACTATTAGGCTGTCCAGGAGGCATCGCTCTAGCATAAGGATCTTGCACCATGACACTCTCTGCTGCTGATTTAGCCAGTAGCGCTGATGAAGTTGTCAGTGCGATAGTTGCAACAACGGCGGTTAATATTTTCTTCACAGTTAATTTTCCTTATTTAAAGTTATTTAAAAATAGTTATGTTGATTATCAATCTTTCGAAATATACGGAAGAATACGTTTCACGATCTCTTCAGACTGCGTTGCATGAGGAAGGGTATCAACCCATTCGCCCTGAGTATCAATCACATAAGTCTCTGAGCTATGGTCGACCACATAAAGCATATCTGATTTTTGCTCAACGAAACGATAAGAAACACCATAGCGGCTTGCCAACTCGGCAATTTCTGCCTCACTTCCTGTTATTCCCATAATTTTTTTATGGAAAAAATTGGTGTACTCATCAAGGCGTTTAACCGTATCACGTTTCGGATCAACACTAATAAATATACCCTGAACACGATTAAGCTGTTCAGGCGTCATATTTCCGAAGGCCGAAGCCATCAATGCAAGGTTTGTTGGGCATATATCAGGGCAAGAGGTGTAGCCAAAATAGAGTAGAACCACCTTTCCACGAAAATCACTGAGAGAAACGGGGCCATTAACAGATTGAAGAGAAAAATCCCCTCCCCGTTTTGCTGAGCTCTGCTTATTTAATAGATCGTGCTGCGCACTATTGAGAAGCCATGCCAAACCCAAAATCAAAATAACAATTAATGTAATTGGAACTAATTTTTTCACTGTCTAAACGCCTCAAATCTAAATGGAGCAATAATTACCCCCTGTTCTGTCTCTAATGAGATTTGCGCATCCCATTCCATACGATTACGCACGCAGACGGGGAGCGTTACCGTTGCATGGTAGCTTCCATCCTGCTTCTGTTTAAAAATATAACGGTTAATACCCATATTCATTCCGACGCCATTAAACTGACCGACGACCCTGTTAACATCTATATTATTCAGCACGATACGTATATTAATCGGTTTTAGTACCTCAACAGGCTGAGGAGAGATATCTAACTGAACGCTTCCACCATCTTTGAGTTTGACGACACACGGAAACTGAGATAATCCACATTCTGAATTAATTTCAGCTTGTTCAATAATTTGCTGTTTTTTTTGAATAAATTGCATGTAGCTCAATAGAGCCACAACAGCAATCAACAAGATTCCTACAATGCTCCATAATAATCTATCTTGTTTTATCATGAGACAGTCATCTCAGGCATATCTTTCGCTTCTATGGCAAATCACTACGCAGAAATATACTATACCCGATCCAACCACTCAACGTACCTATACCTACTGGATATATTAGTGACCAAATGAGATAGCCCTTTTCACCAAAATGATCAAGAATTAGATAGGCTGAGGGTCCAAGAAGCACCAATTGTGGGTCAAATAACAACATTGCCGCAGTACGAAAGACTTGCAATGGATTAACCAAAGCCATGGCCACTATAAGATCAGGGTTCAATGATTCGCGAATCATAACGCCTAATAAAATCAGGTCAAGAAAGAGAATAAGCGCCAACCAGACAATAAATGCTGCACCTTGAGCTACATCTGCTGACCGTGCCAGCGTCGAGATCAGCATACCAATTCCAAGAAAACACCAGCTCAACGAGAACAACAGTCCCGAGTAGTAGAGAAAGATATTCCATGGAACATCTGCGCCATTTGCCACACCCCAAATGATAGCCCCCACCAGTGCTAAAAATACCGGCAGAAAAACCACCACAAAGCGTCCTAGCATTTTTCCCCAAAACCATGAGTTTAAATTGATCGGTAGAGAGAGCAAATATTCAAAAACGCCCGCCTCACGGTCACCCGCTACCGAACGAACCGTCGTAATTAGAATAAATATTGGCAGAATTGCCATTGAGAGCTGAATATAGGTAATCATCATCCGGGTAATTCCGGTAAAACCCATAATGCGTGATTCTGTCAGACCAAATAGAAACAGTAGAACAACAATTCCGCCAAAGATACCACTATAGACAAAAAACCAACGAGCTCTTAGAGACTCAAGGATATCCGTATAGGCGGTTAGCAATAGATGCATTATTTTATCTCCCTCACTTCTTTACTATGTTCTTTAATATTAGCTCCATGCACGTTATACGTTTCTTCAACCTTAAAGATATAACTCTTTGCCTCATCAAAATTGAAGCTCTCTGCTATAGGAGGCGTACTCTGCGCCCCAACACCATACTCCATCGGAGTGACCTGTCCCTTAATATAATAAGCCGCTTTCGCATCAATCCATTTTCCGTCACGATAATCTTTTGTCCATATTTCAGTCGTTGCTGCATCACGCCATTGTTTATCTTCTAACCAGACAAGAGCGCAACCAATGTCATCAAATATACGCACACGCGAACGATTTTGTTCATCCATATAACGAACTTGAGCGGCGTGATGGCGATCACTTAAAATCATATTGCAACGCTCACAGCTATCACGATCCCAATGCACATCAACCGGCCCTGTTCCAGGATCACTGCATCCTGTCAAATACCCCATCATTAACAGAGTAATGGCTAAAATTTTCACTCCACCGCCTCATCCATAGAGATGCTTTTCAATAGTGCGGTATAACGTGAAATAAACCCGATAAAACGTAGTCGATCAGGGCCTGCAACGATCCCCTGCCACACATGCTCATCCTCAGTGCTATTAAATCCCCAATCCTCCACTGCCCTGTTAAAAGCGGGTTCTGCGCGTTTTAGTTCAATACGGCAATGAAGATTACTATCGATATCAACATCGTCGGCCACATGGTCATCAAGAACTACTCGCCCTTGATCCATCTCAACAACTCGATTAACCAATGCAGCGACCTCGTCGAGTCTATGACTGGAGATGAGCATTGCTGAATGAGCCTGCTTTTCTGCTAACAGATCAAAAAACACATGACGAGCCTCTGGATCAAGATTTGCGGCGGGTTCATCCATAATCAAAATATCGCTCTGTCGGCCAAGAGCGATACCAATTAACAGCTTCTGCTTCTGTCCCCCAGAGAGTTTTACAAATGGAAGTTTTCTGATACGAGCAGGATCCAGCCCCATACGCTCAATCACGTGCTCCATCTGAGCGGGATCAGAGTCACAAAGGGAGGCTGCAAATCGTATTAACTGTCCAACTGGCATTTTCAATGGCGGAGGCAGTTGAGGTACAAAGCCGATTCGTTTGAGAACCTCACGACGATCTTCACGAGGAGATACACCATCTACCGTCACCGAACCTTCGCAAGTATACTCGCCAAGAAGGCAACGAATAAGCGTCGTTTTACCTGCACCATTCGAACCTATTAATGCAATACGGTCACCGGCACCGATGCTCAGGTCAATATTATCGAGTACGGTCTGCCGTTTAAATTTTTTAGTTAAATTTTCAAATTGAATCATAATTGAGATATTAAAGCAGTTTGTTAAGTCCTTTGAAATTATATTTTAAAGAGTTCGTTGGACAGGCATCAATACAAAGCCCACACCGAGTGCAGTCCGCACCAATCGGTACCTCAGTATCCGTCGCCTTCCCTTTAATTACTGTATCAAGGACGTGAGGCACCAGACAGACTTTACGACACTCACCTTCATGATGGCAGTTGTCTACTGTGTATATAACCCGCAGTGGAGATATCTGTCCCACTAGCCCATAAGTCAGACCAATGGGGCATGCATAACGACACCAAAAACGGCGAGAATAGAGCAATTCAATCAGTAAGATAAAACCAACCCATAACAGAATAAGTCCAGGACCATAGATCAGCGCGCGGCTAACAATTCCTGTTGGAGATATCGCCTCATAAACAGTGTAACCCGTAAAAAATGCAAGTAAGGCAAAGATAAAATAGAGCACCGTGCGCGTCCCACGATGAAAATCATGATCTTTTACCCACCCCTTCTCTACAAATTTCAGGTGCAGCCACTCAGTCCATTCAGACAGAATGTGGTATGGACATACCCAAGAGCAAAAAGTTCTTCCTCCGAGCAGGAACCATAAAATGAATATCGTCGCGGTACCAATAACTAGATTGATCAACATGTGTTTATAGGCCAGCGTCACCTGTAGTGCCGAGTTAAGGTCAGCCATGTGAAAGCCAAAGAAACGTGAGGCCGTTAATGCCCCTTCTAGAAGCTGAATATCAAGTGCATAGGAGAGAACAAAGAGTAGATTAACGAGAATAAGCGTAATCCAGCGACGTCTTAACCATTTTTTACTGTCATGATCTGCATGCTCTTTTTGAACAGCTTCTCGATCGTATTTTTCACCTTTTTTTCTAAAATGAATAATTTTAACTTCTGGACTTTTATCTTCTTCAGTTGGTCTGGTTGGATCACGACCAAGAAGTTGTAATAGAGACTCTTTAAAATAATTCATCTCAACTACCCCTCCGCCAGGATCGATTCCATATCAACAACAATTGCCGCAGGCTCTGTGGGACACACCATTTCACAAGCACCACATCCAACACAGCCGTCAAGAATAATGGGTTCTAATCTTTTGATGCCGTCAGAACTAACCATAGGACGTAACTCAATCGCGTGCTGTGGCGGGCACTGATTAGTATCTCCTGAAGGTGGCTTACCGGCGTCACATTGAGCAATGCGAATTTCAATCGGACAATGAATAACACAAAGATCACAAATTTCCAGATCAAAATCCCGATCTCGTACAGGAATCGGATTCCAACGATCAATCTCATTGTAACGAAATTTTCCGGTAAAGCTGGGGTCTCTAACTTTTCCTTTAAATCCCTTCCCTTGCATCGCTAGGCAAAGCTTTGGTTTGTCGATACGTGCGACCCCAATATGAATTTGATGAGGATAATCGGTATCGTGAGATAAGGCTCCCGTAGGACATGCAAGAACGCACTGAAGTCCATCACAAGAAAAATCACACCCTTGAACTCTCGCATCAATATGAGCAGCACCAGCCCCCATACCATCTTCAAGGTCACCCAATAAAATGGCCTCAACAGGGCAGACTTGAACACACTGTCCACATTTAATACACGAAGCCAAATACTCTTGCTCCTTAAGAGCACCCGGCGGACGCAGCCTCGGTGCCGACTGAGTTAAAACAGGGTAAAAGCCTACCAGAGAGCTACCAATCACAGCAGCTCCAAGTCCAAGAGATCGCAGAAAACGACGTCGTGCTTTTTCTGCAAGTGGTTTACTTAATTTTTTCTTACTCATGAACTGCGCTCTTTAAACTGAGGGTTCTTGTCACGTATTAATAGTTTGGGATCACTAAAAGGAGCGAGCCTCTCGATAAAATCGATGACTTCTAAAAAAATTGATCCCATGAAAAATTGTGCCCTAGGCAGATCCATCCATAATCGATCCGCATAGGCATAAAGCGTATAGGGGGTATCTCCAATGCCATCCTTGTTGATATCAAACCCTTCATAATCATCCCAATAGTTATTCAACCACACGTTTCGATTAGCGCTTCCATCACCGGAAACAACAACTTGAGAGATATTTCCCTTAAATTTGTTTTCAATAAATTGATTTCCCTTCCAGTCACTCAAAAATCTAATCCCAATTCCATTAAATGCAATAACGTTATTTTTAATAATATTGGTAGCTTCTGGGTCAAATGGAGAGATATCGATATAGAGACCAGAAGCACAGTAAAGAATTTCATTATTTTCTATAGTAATACCTGAAGTCTCTTTAAAACCAATGCCCACACCAGCTGCACCTGTTGCCGAGGCAATATAGTTATTTCGTATTTCCAAGCCATCGGAATACATTAAAAATATCCCGGTACTATTATTAAAAAAACGATTATCTTCAACAACGTTGTACTTTGAGTACATAAAATGTAGTGAGTAACGCCCTCCCGACACACTATTACCGCGAATCACATTATTGCCTGAGTACCAAACCACAACGTCACGTGAATTAGTGATCTCATTATCTAATATTTTATTATTAAAGCTATACCAAAGACGAATTGCGTCCCCACGCATCCCTACGTCATTTTTCTTTGAAGTGATTTTA
>JAOTST010000049.1 GCA_029864785.1 Chromatiales bacterium
GCATGCTCAGGATTTGGTGCGGTATTTTTATGGGGGGCGTTTCGACCTAAGGCGATATCAATGTATACAAATTCACAAAGGTTACGCAATCGCTCAAGCTCGTCGATAGTGGTTATTGGAAATCCTTGAAAAAGGAACGGGGTACCAAGCCATGGACGATCTAGCTCAGCCACATACATTCCGATATCCAACTCTTCAACGGCTACTTTTTTTCGTTCCATCTTCTTTCCACTTTAAAACGGACTGTCATTCCCAGTCCCCATTTAAGTATAGCCGGTAATCGGTGTCTGAACATGCTCATTACCAGCGTTTTACATGCGTAATGGTTAGAATAATCGGTTCGAACAGGGTTATAGCGTGAGCAGGTAACCATGCTCTTTTAGCCATTTACGATGCGCTCTATATTTGGGCATCTGGCGTTCCACCGTATCCCAAAATAGTGTGGAGTGATTCAGGTGAATTCGATGGCAGAGTTCGTGAACAGCGACATATTCAATGACCTGGGATGGGGCCATCATGATACGCCAGTTGAACTGGAGGCGACCATCGGCTCTACAACTACCCCAGCGTGACTTGAAGTGGCGTATTTCGATATCGCCATAATCAACGCCGATCTCTTTTGACAACTTGGACACAATCTCTGGGAGACGCTTTTCGGCACGTTGTTGATACCACTGACCCAGTGCCTCTTTAACGTTGTCCTGACTCTTGTGGCTGTCCGGCAGAGCGATCATTAATTGGCCAGCCTTCAGTAGAGTCGTCTGTTTTTGCTCTGTCGATGAGCTGATATTAATGCGATACCTTCTTCCCAAATATCTAATTAGCTCACCGCTGACATATTGTTTGGGTAGAGCTTTAACTAGGGATGCCTGATATTCAAGTTGCTGGCTAATCCACTCTGAACGTTTTTCTAAAAGTTTCTGAATACGATAAAGCGCAAGACGTTTAGGGGCGAATATTTTGATTTGATTGTTGCTGATACGAAAGGCGATGCTCTTTTTTCGGCGGGTTCTTATGAGCTTAATAGAGATGTTGGAATGTTCTGAAAGTTGCAGCTTGAATGATTGCGATGAGTCGCTGGAACCAATCTGGGTATGCGTGGAGAACAGCTTATTAAATAGGCGCTTTACCATGTTAGGGAGCAGCCGCGATAAAATCTAAAATGGGAATTAGAAGCTTCGTTCGACCGAAAAATGGGCCAGTCCAATAAGCGCCTCTTTGTAATCTGAATCGGGTAGGCAGTTGAGTGTTGCTATCGCCTTTTCAACCTCGCGATCGGCGGCCTTGAGGGTATATTCAATCGCATCGCTCGCCTTGATTGCTTTTGATATGGCTGCGAGCTGTTCACCTCGACCATTGTTAATGGCATCTCGAACCAGTTCAGCTTGCTCCGGATTACCGTTATGAATGAGATAGATTAATGGCAGGGTTGGCTTCCCTTCGGCAAGGTCATCGCCTAAATTTTTACCGAGTTCGTCGGCATCGCCAGTGTAATCGAGTGCATCATCGATTAGTTGGAATGCAATACCAAGGTGGAGCCCGTAGGAGGCCATTGCCTTCTCAATTTCGCCATCTTGACCGGTCAGCACCGCACCGAGTTGAGCCGAAGACTCAAACAGTTTGGCTGTTTTGGAGCGAATCACCTCTAGATAACCCGCCTCATCCAGATCGGCGTTATGGATATTGAGTAGCTGCTGTACCTCACCCTCTGCGATGGTGTTGGTCGCTTCGGCGAGAATTTCCATCACCCGCATGTTCTTAACGGTGACCATCATCTGGAAAGAGCGAGAGTAGAGAAAGTCACCGACTAGTACCGCAGCCTCGTTACCGAAGACATTATTGGCGGTCTCTTTGCCACGGCGTAGCTCAGAGCCATCGACCACATCATCGTGCAGCAGAGTCGCTGTATGGATAAACTCAATGACCGCCGCAAGCTCGTGATGGTCACGTCCTTTGTATCCTAGAGCATTGGCAATAAGTAGAATCAGCACTGGCCGCAGCCGTTTACCACCGCTACCGATGATGTAGTTGCTGATCTGGTTGATCAATACAATCTCTGAATGGAGGCGCTCACGGATCACCTTATCGACAGCATGGCGGTCATCTGAGATGAGATTGTAGATGGCTTCAATATTCATATTATTGCTGTCGTGACGATTATTGTTGTTTTAATTTGTGAATGGTTAGCAGTTATTATAATGTGAATTGAGTGGCGGGTTAAGGTGATAATGAATTCATGCAAGAATTATTTTTAAAGGGCTATTTTTTGGAATATAGATATTTGCTTCAATTATGTCGGCGAGGGTGTCAATGAGCGCCCTCTTCAGGACATTCTTGATGATTGGTCTTTTGCGGTCATCTCCGCAGATAATTCCTGCGTCTCAGGTATTGTTAGTACTGACTGTCATCACTCATTTCTTGATTGGATTAATGTTGGCGTCGCTTTCCATCTCTATCAGTGGAGCGGCCGCCTCCGCCTTTTTGGGTACCGCGGTTATGGTGGCTTTTGTCTACCTTATTTTACTCATGAAAGGGCAGCAGTCGCGTTTTGTGCAGACCGTTACAGCATTGGCAGGATGTGAGGCTCTCATTGGTTTAGTCGCCTTGCCGGTTACCTATCTGTTTCACACTAGCGGCGGAGAGTCGGGGCTAATTGCCATTTTTTCACTGCTTATATTTTCCTGGAATATTATGGTCGCTGCTCACATCTTTAAGCATGCCTTTACTCTGAGTTCTCAACAGGGGGTCTTTTATGCGGTGTTCTACATTTTTACTTCGCTGATTGTGGGTTCGATTTTGGGTGTGGCAGCATGAAGATTCATATTCTCGGTATCTGTGGCACATTCATGGGCGGTGTTGCGCTGTTGGCACGTGAGCTTGGACATGAGGTGAGCGGACAGGATTTTGATACCTATCCCCCTATGAGTACTCAATTGCAAGAGCTGGGTGTAGCGCTGACCGACGGCTATGATCCGCAAGGTATCCCCGATGATGTTGATTTGGTTATCATTGGTAATGCCCTTTCAAGGGGAAATCCGGCGGTTGAGTATATTTTAAATCGACGTATTCGCTACTGTTCGGGCGCACAGTGGTTGAGTGAAAATATTCTTCAGGAACGCTGGGTGATCGCCGTTGCCGGAACCCATGGTAAGACCACGACAGCCTCAATGGTGGCCTCGATTTTGAAACGCTGCGGTATGGAACCAGGTTTTCTTATTGGCGGCATCGCCCATGATCTCGGAGCTTCGGCTGAGATAGGTGCGGCGCCATTTTTTGTGGTTGAAGCCGATGAGTATGACACCGCCTTTTTCGACAAGCGTAGTAAATTTGTTCACTATCTGCCGCAGACTCTGGTTCTCAATAACCTGGAGTTTGATCATGCCGATATCTTTGATGACCTGAAGGCGATTCAACGGCAATTTCACCATCTGGTTCGAACGGTTCCCAGCAGGGGAAAGATTATCTATCCAGAGGCCGATTCTGCCATCCAGGAGGTAATAGAGATGGGCTGCTGGACACCCACCGAATTAATTGGTTCAGCCTCTGGTTGGCAGGCAGTGATTGATGAAAAACAGGGGAAGCTATGGTGCTCGTTTGATGTCCTTTTTAAGGGCGAATTGTTGGGACGAGTTGAGTGGGGGCTTTTGGGAGAGCACAACATTCATAACGGATTGGCTGCGATTGCAGCAGCACATCATGCTGGGTTGGCGATTAACGATATTATTGAAGCACTCTCCCAGTTTGAAGGTGTTAAACGGCGAATGGAGTTACGGGGAGTGGTTAATGGCGTCGAACTCTATGATGATTTTGCCCACCATCCTACGGCGATCCATACCACGCTATCTGGGTTGCGCCGAAGAGGTGGGGATAAACAGCGGATATTGGCCATTATTGAGCCACGCTCAAATACGATGAAGATGGGGATCCATCGAGGTCAACTGCTCGATTCGTGGCGAGATGCCGATCAGGTTTTTCTATTTGCCGATGATCATGATGGAGAGCTCGACTGGTTGAGGGACATGAAAAGTAGCGTTGATATTTTTGCCAGTTTGGAACAACTCATCGTATCGGTTATTGCGATTGTTGAAGCGGGCGACCAGATCGTGGTGATGAGTAATGGTGGTTTTGGCGGCATTCATCAGAAACTACTCGAACGTCTTGAACGCCATTTTTTAGTGGGGAGAAGCGACTCATGAGTCAGAATAGGGGGATCTCTTTGGCAATAACTGGGGCATCCGGTGCTATCTATGGATTACGTCTTTTAGAGTTGCTCATAAAGAGTGGGGAGCATGTCTACCTGATGATCTCCAAACCGGCACAGGTGGTCATTGCCACTGAGACCGATCTCAAACTACCCAGTGGCAACCGAGAGATAGAGCAGTTTCTTGGTGCGAAATATGGCGCCAGCGAAGGACAGCTGCAGCTCTTTGGAAAGGATCAGTGGTTTGCCCCGGTAGCTAGTGGATCTAATGCGCCACGAGCGATGGTGGTCTGCCCCTGTTCGACCAGCTCACTCTCATCAATCGCTACCGGTGCAAGCAACTCCCTGATGGAACGTGCTGCAGATGTGATGATTAAGGAGCGGCGTCAATTGATTTTGGTACCGCGCGAAACACCCTATTCGCCGATTCATTTAGAGCACATGCTCAAGCTCTCACAGATAGGTGTCACTATCCTTGCGGCAAGCCCCGGGTTTTACCAAAAGCCGACGTCAATTGATGATCTGGTCGATTTTGTGGTGGCGCGAATTCTCGACCACCTGGATATAGATCATGGTCTGATGAAGAGATGGGGTGCTTCAGAAGGGCAGTAATTTGATGTAGAGATACTCTGTGGAATAAAAAATCCCCATCCAGAATAAGCTCTGGATGGGGATTTTTATTTAGTAACTCTTCTTAGAAGCTAGAAGTGATAGGTCAACCCGACGGTAATCACAGGAAGCGCCTTAACAGAACTATTTCCGGCAATGTTTGACTCTAGAGTTGTGATTTGTGCCGCGGTTGCATCTGCTGCAGTGATAGCTACGCTTGGCGATGCATCGATTAACAGGCCAATATCCATATTAAAACCGATGGTGTCATTTTTCTGAGCAGCATTACCCCAACCAATACCTACATAAGGGCTTGCTTTAAATTTAACATCAGCAGACAGCGGTGATGTAAGGGTTATAGGTACGCCTAACCCAAAGTCGATAGTAGAACCTGCTGCAGCCGAGAGACCGATAGAACCACCGTTGGTGACATAGCCTGCGGTGAGTCGGAGGTCACCTTGAAAGATCATCCAATCTGCAAACAGCCCCATGGTGCTGGTTTTCATGGTAGCGGCATAGTCATTAGAATTAAGGGTAACATTGGCACTTTTACTTCCCTGCATGAATCCGCCACGTACGTTGACTGAAGGATTTACTGAATAGGTGATATCGGCGCCAGCACCAAGCCCGAGGCCAACAAGACCGGCATTAACTGAAACACCAAGACCCTCTGCAGATGCTGCTGAAGTACCTACAAGCAGTGCTGCGGCTAAGATTAAACTTTTTTTACTATCCATTACGAAAATGCTCCTATGAGATATATGAAATATTTGGTCTGTAACTTTTACTTGCGCCAACTGTAAACTATTTGGTTAAAGGGTCGCAAGAACCTTTCGAGCTGACGCGATCGTCGATTCCAGATCGGCATCAGTGTGAGCCTTTGATACAAATCCGGCCTCAAATGCCGAAGGAGCTAGATAGACTCCTTCATCGAGCATGCCGTGGTAGAACTTTTTAAAACGTTCGGCATCACATGTGTTAACCACCTGTTGGAAATTGGTAATTTTATTTTCTTCGGTGAAGAAGAGTCCAAACATGCCGCCAACGGTATTGGCTGTCATAGGGATATTTTCCGCTTTGGCTGCATCGAGAATGCCGTTGACCAGCTTCTCGACCTTCATGGTGAGGTCGCCGTAGAAGTTATCTGCTGAGGCGATCTTTAGTGTAGCCAGTCCCGCCGCCATTGCCACCGGGTTTCCAGAGAGGGTCCCCGCCTGATAGACCGGACCAAGTGGCGCGATGTGTCCCATAATTTCACGCTTGCCGCCAAAGGCCCCGACGGGCATACCGCCACCAACTACCTTACCGAGCGTGGTTAGGTCGGGTTTGATGCCGTAGTGTCCCTGTGCACCACCAAGGGCGACACGGAAGCCGGTCATCACCTCATCAAAGATCAGGACAGTACCGTACTCATCACAGATCTCACGCAAGCCTTCGTGGAAGCCGGGTACGGGTGGGATGCAGTTCATATTACCGGCAACCGGTTCAACGATGATGCAGGCGATCTCATTACCGACCTCGGCAAAGGCCGCTTTGACCGATTCGATATCATTATAGGAGAGGGTGATGGTCAGCTCGGCGAGGGCAGCAGGAACTCCGGGCGAGGTGGGCACACCCAAGGTGAGTGCGCCAGAACCGGCCTTAACCAGTAGCGAGTCAGAGTGGCCGTGGTAGCAGCCCTCAAACTTGACGATCTTGTCGCGGCCGGTATAGCCACGGGCGAGACGAATCGCGCTCATGGTCGCCTCAGTGCCGGAGCTGACCATGCGCACCATCTCCATCGAAGGAACCAGTTGGCATAATAGATCGGCCATCTCGGTTTCGAGAATGGTGGGTGCGCCAAATGAGAGTCCATTTTCGGCTGTGGTCTGTACGGCCTTGATCACATCAGGATGAGCATGACCCGCGACCATCGGTCCCCATGAGGCGACATAGTCGATATATTTTTTGTCCGACTCATCCCAAACATAGGCACCCAACCCCTTCTTAAAGAAGACCGGGTCACCGCCTACGCCATTAAATGCACGCACGGGAGAATTGACCCCACCGGGGATATGTTTTTGGGCAGCTTCAAAAAGGGTGTGGTTGTCTGACATCTCTAATCCTAAAATTTGGTTGAATATAAAAACGGGTTAAATATTAAAAATTGGTTGAAAACGTTGGCTTGCGGCGGTGATCTCACTGACAGTCGGTCGATCAAAAATATCGCTAATTACTGCCAACATATCGGCACCCGCTTCGACCAGTTGTGCACCATTTTCGGCGGTGATGCCGCCAATGGCAACCACAGGTAGTTTTATACTCTCTTTGGCTCGTTCCAACAGCGCGATATCGGCGGCTACGGCATCGGGTTTGGTGTTTGATGAGAAGAAACGGCCGAAGGCGACGTAGTCGGCACCCTCTTCCTGTGCCGCAATAGCCAGCTCAAGAGAGTTGTAACAGGAGATGCCGATAATTGCATCTTCGCCAAGCTGTTGGCGCGCCTCAAGTAGCGAGCCGTCATCCTGACCAATATGGAGCCCGTCGGCACTAATTTGTGCGGCAAGCTCCAGATCATCATTGATCACAAAGAGTACATCGTGGTGACGACAGAGCTGCTTCAGAGCCGTGGCCTCTTCGACTCGTCGCTGCTGATCGACCGATTTATCACGATACTGAATCACACAGGCTCCACCGTGAATGGTCGCCTCGACCGAGTCGATAAGGCTCTCCCCGATCAGACCACTGTCGGTGATGGCGTAGAGTCCTTTGGGTACGATTCTGTTTAGTTTACTCATTATTTATTTGGCTTGATGAGTTCGATTGGGGTGGTGCTGTCCGTTGCCGATTTTATAACCCTGCTTAAGGCTCTGCCAGGTAAATTGTTGTGCCTCTTCAACAGCCTGATGCAGCTCTTCACCGAGTGCAATCTTTGCAGCGATGCTTGATGCTAGGGTACAACCAGAGCCGTGGTAACTTTCGGGAAGTCGAGGCCAGTCGAGGGCTGACTTGGTGTGAGCCGTATAGAGCGTGTTAACCACATCGTCGGTATGGGCGTGGGTGCCGGTGATTAGTACGGCCTGTGCCCCCGCTTTTACAAGCATCTCTCCCGCTTCATCCAGAGAGCCCGCATCGGGTGCCAATTGTTGCACCTCATCACTGTTGGGAGTGAGCAGGGTGGTGAGAGGGAGGAGGTCGTGCAGCCGCTCGACGATTGATTCATTACTCAATGATGCCCCGCCTCCTGCTCGCAAAATGGTATCCATGATTACCGGAATATCGGGGTGGCTCTTTAGTATCGACTCAATCGCACGGAGATTTTCTACACTGCCGATCAACCCAATCTTAATCGCATCGACCTTAATATCATTAAGAATGGTTTCGGCCTGCTGGGTGACCAGTTCGGTAGAAACCGGCTCCAGTCGTATTACATTATTTGTGTCCTGAACCGTAATCGCAGTAATGATGGGTAACGGCTGACAGCCGAAGTGAGTAATCGCTTCGATGTCGGCACAGATACCAGCGCCACCTGTGGGGTCGTTACCCGCAAAGATTAAAACAATTGGCGGAGTGGTACGGTGATGGCTCATTCTAGGATCGTATCGGCCTGCTGGGCGATAAAATAGGTCTTGGCCGAAAGCTCCAGCGAGCAGCTCCATTTGTAGGCGAGGTTGATCGATGTGCCTTGGGCATAAACGCCATGACCGCGCACCACACAGATCTTATGGTTGGTAAGGCTATTGGCAACCGCTACTGGAGCGAGCTCTACATATTGATCGTAGGGGATGGTGATCACCGGCACCTCAGGGAAGTAGAGGTTTCCCTCAAAATCGACTGGGACAAAATTCTTTCCGTTTAATGTAAGCGCCACAGTATTGGGGCCGTGACTATGAATCACCGACTGGGTCAGGATTATTCTG
>JAOTST010000324.1 GCA_029864785.1 Chromatiales bacterium
CTCGTTGAGATCAGCCACCGTATTAATGACGCCATTCGAGATGAAGATATCTTCGCCCGTATCGGCGGCGATGAATTTACACTGATATTAAGGGATCTAGCAAATCCAGATGTCGCCTTGCCCATTGCCGACAAGATTATCTCCGCAGTTAACCGGCCGATTCAATATGAAGAGAAACAGCTCCATCTTGGTATCAGTATCGGTATCAGCTACTACCCTATTGATGGTGAAACGGCGGATACTCTGATCACCCGTGCAGATGATGCGATGTATCAGGCCAAACGTGCAGGGAAAAATCACTATGTAACGGTTAGTCCTTCAACTATCACGTCAATTTAGTCTCCTCTCTCCCATTAAATTCTCTCTCCGGTTTTGCTATAGTCTCATCTATATCAAGAATTACGGATAATTATGGTCATCATGGACAGAACCATTAAAGGCACCACGATCGCTTTTGTGATCATTATTGCCATTCTGTTAACCACCTCCCTCTCTGCTCTCTACCGCATCAAAGATGTCATGGGACAATTTGATCAGGTGATCGATACCAACAATCGCCAAACCAACATCATGCACCAGATGATGAATTTGGGTCAGGAGCGATCACTCATCCTTCAAAGCATGTTATTCACCCAAAACCCTTTTGAGTGGGAGGGTATGCGGGCAGATATGAACAGCATTGTTGGTGAGTCTAAACGCTTAAACAAGCTGTTAATAGAGCTCCCATCAAACACCGAAGAGCTGCAACTGCTTGAACAACATGACAAGCAAAATATGTCGACCAGCATTGTCCAAAACAAGGTGGCTAACCTGATTTTTGAACAGCAATATGAAGAGGCTCAACAACTTTTTTACGATGATGCCATTCCTAACCAACGCTCAACCATCGACCTAATGAAACGCTATATCGCCCTGCAGAATCAGCAAAATCTAGATAAACAACAAACAACTCAGAATCAGGTTAGCGCCTTTAAAAGCATGACGGTTCTATTACTCATCGTCGGTCTTGCCATCAGCATTACGATCGCCATTAACGTCGTTGTGCGACTGATGAGAGAGATCGAACGCCGAAATCTAATCGAATCAGAACTTGAGGAGCGGGTAGAAAAACGAACCCAGCAGCTCTCCTTTCTGGCAACACATGATGCCCTCACCTCTCTGCCTAACCGTTCACTCTTCGTAGAGCAGTTAAATCAATCCATCAAACAATCTCATCGTCATAAGGGTGTAACCGCTATTTTTTACATGGATCTTGACGGCTTTAAACAGGTCAATGACCTGTATGGGCACGACGCCGGTGACAAGGTACTAATTGCAATCTCGGAGCGTGTTGATAAGACAATACGGGAAGAGGATCTCTTCTCTCGCATCGGTGGCGACGAATTCACATTAATCTTGAATAATCTCGCCGATCAAGAGGCGGCTCTCCCTATTGCGGACAAAATTATCTCTGTCGTCAACCAGCCCATTGAGTGTGAAGATTTGAAACTTCATGTCGGTATCAGTATCGGCATTAGCTTTTACCCCAATGATGGAGAGGAGCCCGATCAACTGGTTTCGCTCGCCGATGATGCGATGTACCAAGCCAAGCACGCCGGCAAAAATCACTATGTAACGGTTAGCGCCATTCCACGGCAATAGCGCCGTTATAATTAGACTCCAAGCTTAAATTACAACCCTAACCGCACCGTTACCAACCAGGTCACCACCGAGCCGCTAGCAAGGAAGGCGGAAACTGAACCCCCAACGTAATAGCCAAAACGCTTAACCATCGCCTGCTGGTCAATCGTGGAGATAACAAAAGGTCGCCGACTATTTTCCGGCTTGCCGATGATATGGGTCATCGGCTGGCGAGCCATCTCAGCACGCATCTCAATCACCTCCTTTTTGGCCGCCTTGGTTGCGCCGCCCCACTCCTGTTCATCAATCTTGCCATCGCCATTTGCATCAAAGCGTTGTAGCAACTTTTTGGGATCTTGCTTCCACTCCACCAGAATCTGGCGCAGCTCTTCACGCGCATTAGGCAGATCATGTACACCACCCACTGAGCCGAAGCGCCCAAGTAGATAGAGATCGGCCCCGATATCGATACGCGACTCACTCAGCCGATAATCCTTACTGCCAAAGGAGATAACACCACTCTTGGGGATTGGGCCATGCCAGCCTGCATGGACGCTATACCAGGTCTGTGAACTATTGGGGGTTACTTCAGCCCCCTCAGGGTCGATCACACACTCCCCAGTATCATCCTTAACCAGAAAAAGGCTCTCGCTCTTGCCGCTATCGATTGTCTTCCAGCGCGTCTGGCGGTGACCCCTGCTGTCGGTGGTAACGACCCTCTTCTCAATCTTATATTTGTACCAGAGGCAAGGAAGACCCGAGAGGGGAGAACGACGATTATCCCCCTTCAGCAATAATCCCTCGCCCTCCAGCTCAACATAACCCTGCGCCGCCGAGCGAATTTTAGAGGTGGGTGTATCACTGATCATGCGTATGCGGTGGTGAAAACGAAAGACCAGATAGAGCGTTACAACGGAAACAATCAACAGTAGCACCGTTCCTGCCCAGAAGGGGATACGCTCCGCCTCGATCACCCCCGTGGCCCACTCGACGGGGATTAGTGACTCAAACAGCGCCATCGATAATATTTCTAATGGAGGAGAACGCTCTTACGAATTAAAGAGCTGCTTGATATCAACGTCTCTCTTTTCCTCTTCGCTAAAGCGCAACAACTTGCGCTCACCAAAACCGAACATCCGCG
>JAOTST010000325.1 GCA_029864785.1 Chromatiales bacterium
GGCAAGCCACGCCAACACGCGTCTGCTGGCTGAACGACTAACTGCCCTTGAGGGTGTTGAGCTGGAATTTTCTTCGCCCTATTTTCATGAGATTGTGGTGAAAATTGAGCAGCCCTTCGAGAAGCTACAGCGTGCCCTTGCCGTGCAGGACTATCTTATTGGCTATGACCTGAGTCAGGATTATCCAGAATTACAGAACTGTATCCTGCTGTGTGCGACAGAAAAACGCAGTGAAGAGGAGATTGATGAGCTTGTGGGACATGTTGAACGTTTTATCACACGCAGTGGGCCATCGGCCTGTTCTAAATATATGCCTAAGGATCCTGCCGCGCTCGGATTTGAGGGTGACTATGGAAAAAATGGAGGAGAGGGCTGATGTTAATCTTTGAACAGTCGGCCGCTGGCCGCATCAATGGTGCTCAAATGCCTGCGTGTAGTGCGCGTAATGAGGATCTTCCTGAGTCGATGTTACGTCGCTCACCAACCCGGTTGCCAGAGGTTTCCGAGCTTCAGGCGGTGCGTCACTATACCCGTTTGTCACAGAAGAACTTTTCGATAGATACTCACTTCTATCCGCTGGGCTCCTGCACTATGAAGTATAACCCGCGTGGTTCTAATCAATTATCGATGCTGCCCGGTTTTTTGGGGCGCCATCCACATGCGCCCGTTGAGAGCCATAGTCAGGGGATCCTCGCCTGTCTCTATGATCTACAACTGATGCTACAAGAGATAACAGGCATGGTGGGCTGTTCGCTAACGCCAATGGCTGGTGCACAGGGTGAATTTGCCGGGGTGGCGATGATTCGTGCCTACCATGATGCCAATAATGATATAGGGCGGACTGAGATTCTGGTGCCTGATGCGGCTCATGGAACGAACCCTGCTACCGCCGTGATGTGTGGCTACAAGGTGAAGGAGATCCCGACCGATAGTAGTGGCGATGTCGATATTGCTGCCCTCAATGAGGCCGTTGGTCCACAGACTGCAGGGATCATGCTGACCAACCCCTCAACGCTGGGGGTCTTTGAGCGTCAGATTAAGGAGATTGCCGGCATTGTGCATACGGCGGGTGGTCTGCTCTATTATGATGGAGCCAACCTCAATGCCATTCTTGGTAAGGTGAAACCGGGAGATATGGGCTTTGATGTGGTTCACCTCAATCTACATAAGACCTTCTCAACCCCTCATGGTGGCGGAGGACCTGGAGCGGGTCCCGTTGTCGTGGGCGAACGTCTCAAACCATTCCTCCCTATCCCGATTGTTGGCGAAGATAAGGGCAGTTACCGCTGGCTTGATGAGGGTGATCTACCTCAATCGATAGGACGTCTGTCGGCTCACATGGGTAATGTGGGTATTTTGCTCAGAGCCTATATTTATGCACGGATTCTGGGACGCGAGGGGATGAATCGGGTCGCGGAGTTTGCCACCCTTAATGCCAACTATCTGATGGTCGAATTGAAAAAGAACGGTTTTGATATCGCCTTTAGCGAGCGACGGGCCACTCATGAGTTTATTCTTACGCTTAAACAAGAGGCCAAGGAGTTTGGTTCCAGTGCCATGGACTTTGCCAAGCGCCTGCTCGATTATGGACACCATGCACCCACCACCTATTTTCCGCTGTTAGTGCCCGAGTGTCTGTTAATCGAGCCGACTGAGACTGAGGATAGAGAGACTCTTGATAGTTTCATTAGCGCGATGGTTGCAATTAGAGAAGAGGCTAAAGAGGATATTGAAAAGGTGAAGGGCGCACCCTATTCGATGCCGGTCAGGCGGCTTGATGATGTAAAGGCGGCACGCGAGCCCGATCTGGTGTGGAACTTTGATAAATGACTGAACCTGAAATCAATAAACCTCACCCGAAAGGTCTAATTCGAATCCTTGACGCCTTCAAGTTTTCGATGAAGGGGTACAAGGCGGCGTATCGATACGAGGAGTCGTTTCGCATAGAGCTCGGTTTTGGGATCATTCTTTTTCCCCTCGGATTCTGGTTGGGAGATAACGCCATAGAGCGGGTTGTGTACATATTGCCACTTATTATGGTGTTGGTTGCCGAGCTGCTCAACTCTGGAATCGAGGCGGCGATTGATCGTATTAGTGTTGAGCATCATCCGTTGTCGGGCAGGGCTAAGGATTTTGGCTCGGCGGCCTGTTTCACTGCACAAATGAGTGTCATCCTGATATGGGGTATGATGCTCGTTGAAAAATTTATGTAGTTGCATGACGCGTCGCAGCACGATCGACAAAAGTGGCTATTGAATCGTTAAATTATTAGTTTGGAGAGATAAATGTCAGCACTCATCTGCGGCTCTATGGCCTATGACACCATCATGGTTTTCGGTGATCAGTTCAAAAATCACATTCTTCCTGACAGCGTTCATATGATCAACGTCTCCTTTCTTGTGCCTGAAATGCGCCGCGAGACGGGCGGTTGTGCGGGAAATATCGCTTACAACATGAAATTATTGGGTGAGAACCCCGTTATTATGGCCACTGTAGGGGAGGATTTTGACCCCTATGCAAAATGGTTGATTGAGTGTGATATTGAGCGGATGCACATCAAGCGTATCGACGAGAGTTACACCGCACAGGCTTTCATTACTACCGATATGGACGATAATCAGATCACCGCATTCCACCCTGGAGCGATGAGCAATTCTCATGAAAACAGGGTTGCTGATGCGAAAGGAGTCACCGTTGGTATTGTCTCTCCTGATGGGCGCGACGGCATGATTGAGCACGCTGCACAGTTTGTTGAGGCG
>JAOTST010000326.1 GCA_029864785.1 Chromatiales bacterium
GTTCCAATCGAAAGAATCCCTGATAACCGGTTTCGCACTCGATCACCTCAATATTTCCCCCATCCTCCTGCTGACGAAGAGAATTCACCTTTTTATCATTCAAAATTACCACTCCAGGGTTTATGATACTTCCCACATTAACAGACTCCCCAACATCTACATCGAGCAACCTTTTGGACAATCTTACAACAAAGCCTCTCGCGGCTATTATTGCGGGCGGTCAAAGTCGCCGCATGGGTGGCGGTGACAAGGGCATTAAGCCTCTACAAGAAAAGATGATGATCACCCACGTGGTGGAGCGCATCGCACCGCAAAGTAGCCGTATTGTGATCAACGCAAACGATGCACCTGCGGAGTACCATGCGCTCAATTTTCCGCTGTTTGAGGATTCAATTGCAGGCCGTCTGGGACCACTTGCCGGGGTACTCACTATCCTTGAGAACTGCGAAGATGAGCTGGTGATGACACTCCCTTGCGATACCCCGCTAATCCCCTCCGATCTGATTGAACGCATGCACGCCCGACTACTAGAGACCGATAGCGATCTCTGCACCATTGAGGCAGATGGCAGCAGGCATCCGATCTTTATGTTGTTAAAGCGCACACTAGCTCCCTCAATTCGCGACTTTCTTGAGTCTGGTGAACGGCGGGTGGGCTACTGGCTTAAGCAGCAAAATTTCTGTGTCGCCGATTTTAGTGATCAGGCCGAGGCATTTAGCAATATCAACACCCCCGAAGAGTTTGAACGCATCAGTAAGGAGTGGGATCAAAATGGATAGCCGTTCAATTCCACTCCTCGCATTTAGCGCCTACAGCGGCAGTGGCAAGACAACCCTGCTAGAAAAGGTAGTGCCCGAGCTACGCAAACTTGGGCTGCGTATCGCGATGGTTAAACATACCCATCACAAGGTCGATTTTGACCAGCCCGGTAAGGATAGTTATCGGATGCGCGAGGCGGGAGCCAATCCGGTAATGGTCGCCTCGAAAAAACGCTGGGCGCTCTTTTTTGAGCATGAGAGTGAACAGGACGAACCCAATTTGAGCGAACTGGTCACCCAGCTCAACCCAGCCATGTTCGACCTGATTCTGGTAGAGGGTTTCAAACACGAGCCGATCCCCAAAATCGAGATTATCCGCCGTGGGGTGGAAAAGCCCCCGCTCCACCCCAACGATAGTACCTTTATCGCCATTGCCAGCGATCTCTTTGATCTTGAGACGACGCTACCGGTACTGAACCTGAACAATCCATCGGCAATTGCCGACTTTATTTCTGACTGGATGAGAACCCAATAGATGAAACCAACCGACTCCGTAAGTTCACAGGTCGAAGCACACAATAGACCCCTCCTCCCCGTTGCCGAGGCGCTGCAACAGATTCGTGAGGCGATTGATCCGATTAAAGGCAATATTCTCTGCCATCTCAAAGAGGCCTATGGTCACATCGTAGCGAATGACATCCTCTCTCCCATCGCGGTTCCCGGATACGACAACTCAGCGATGGATGGTTACGCCTTTCACGCCGAAGACCTTTCCGATTCAGAGGCCAAAACACTCAAGCTGATCGGCAAATCTCTCGCTGGCGATCCATTCGATGGCGCACTTCATCCCGGTGAATGTGTGCGTATCACCACCGGTGCAATGATCCCCGAGGGCACCGGATTTGTGGTGATGCAGGAGCAGACCACTATCGATGGTGAGCAGATCACCATTCAGCCCGAACACAAAATAGACGCGCACATCCGTCGTGCCGGTGAAGATATCGCTAGGGGCGGTGTCGTCTTCGAACCGGGTCAGAAGATTGGTGCCGCCGAATTGGGACTGCTGGCATCGCTGGGGGTTTCGGAGATTGAGGTGATACGTCCTCTGCGGATCGCCACCTTCTCTACCGGTGATGAACTCGCCTCGCTCGGACAACCGCTGGGTGAAGGTCAGATCTATGATAGCAACCGTTATGCCCTCTACGGCCTGATTAAAGAGCTGGGTGCGACCCACATCGACATGGGGATCATCCGTGATACCCGTGAGGCGGTGGCGAGTGCCTTTGAAGAGGCGGCCAACATTGCCGATGTGGTGATCACCTCGGGCGGTGTCTCAGTCGGTGATGCCGACTATGTGAAGGAGACCTTAGAACGGATGGGTGCAGTCAACTTCTGGAAGATCGCCATGAAGCCGGGCAAACCCCTCGCCTACGGTAAAATCGGCAACGCCTGGTTCTTTGGTCTGCCGGGTAATCCCGTCTCATCAATGGCGACCTATATCAAGATCGTGCGCCCCAATCTGGAGTACCTTGCGGGACAATCAGCCACTGTGCCGCTGCGACTCACAGTGAAAACCATCGACCCGCTCAAAAAGCGTCCCGGTCGTGCCGATTTCCAACGTGGTATCCTCAGTTACGAAGGCGATGAGCTGGTGGTTCGTACCACAGGCCATCAGGGCTCACATGTACTAAGCTCTATGAGTCGGGCCAACTGTTTTATCGCTCTCTCGGCCGAATCGGGTTCAGTCGCTGCCGGTGAAATGGTTGAGGTAGAACCCTTTGGCACAACACTATAAAAAATTAAGAAGAAAAATATGTCAGACATCGAATCAATAGAAGCGGAGATTGTAGAGGCGATAGAGGGATCGGGTGAGCTGACGATCAGCCCCAAGGATCTCCCCACCACCATCCATATCCTGCCGCTATTTGATAGACCCTTCTTTCCTGCGCAAGCCTTCCCCATCATGATGGAAGAGGAGCCGTGGTATGAGACGCTCGACA
>JAOTST010000327.1 GCA_029864785.1 Chromatiales bacterium
AGTGCCCGTATCCGCATCAATTCTAAGTAAGCCCGGTTCCGAATCATTCAATTTAGAAACGATAACAATATCGATCTGGTTTTCTGCCCAGAATGCCTTGCTAATCGGGTAATCAATTAAAACATCGTTATCTACCTGAATCATTTTTTTAGCATCATTTTCAAACACCCAAATCTCTGGAAAATCGACATCTTCACTACAAAGAGCGATGACTGCCCTGTTACCATCAGCTGTCACATCAAAACTGTAAGGTACGTACTCTACATGCGGCAGAGAATCCCAAACTTCAACAGGTATTTCATTCGACTTCATTCATATTCCTCCAACATACTGGGAGCAGAGTCCGCTGACTCTGCCCCCAATTCAAACTGATAGTGCTACGCCTTCTTAACAAACTCAGATTTGAGTTTCATCGCACCGATGCCATCAATCTTACAGTCGATATCGTGATCACCATCGACCAGGCGAATGCTTTTAACCTTAGTACCAACCTTCACCACAGATGAGGAGCCTTTCACCTTAAGGTCTTTAATCACTGTTACCGCATCACCATCTTTAAGCACATTACCATGGGCATCGGTGACCACTTTTTCATCCGCATCAACTGCGGCATCCTTCCCCCACTCATGCGCGCATTCCGGACAGATATACATCGCTCTATCTTCATAGGTGTATTCAGAGGCGCATTGCGGGCATTTTGGTAGATCGCTCATCAGTAGTAGTTAGTCCTGTTTCAACTCAATTAGAATCGAGTATTATACCCCTTCGGAGACCCGGGGTCAGAGCAAGCCTACTCTGACCCCAAACACTCGAGAAATATTTTCTATTAATTAGTAACCTTATCCAAACTTGGAACTTCAAAAATTACCGGCATATGATCACTATACTCCAGCCATTCCCCATGAACACCCACCTTTAGCCTACTGCCCGCCAACACCTCAGAAGGCACAAACACATAATCAATATGGTAAGGCCTGTCAGTTTTTCGGTACAGATACAATGTTGGCGATGACTCTTTTCCCTGTGCTTCTCCACTGACAAAGTGATACAAACTTTCAAATCCTATTTCATCAAGCTCACGAACCACATCAGAATGATTCCACCAACGATCCCAATCATCCCAAATCACATTACTATTAAAGTCACCGCAAATTACTGGATTTAGCTCCCTTATTGAGTCCTTATGCAGTTGAAGATATTTCCAGAACTGCCCTATATAACGAAAATTTGGGGAACCCGCATGCTTTGTCCATACCGCTATAAGATTTAATTTATCATTAACACTAAAAGGTAAAAACAACTGAAGCCCATCATCTTCCAGACCCAAAACTCTCAGCTCATAACCACTTCTAGCGAAAACACCAATGCCTTTATTTTTATTCTCTCCTGACCACAGATAAGAACTCCCCGCCCAACGTTGAAATGCTTTTGTAGATCTTGCAGGGTCTTCACATTCCTGAATAACTAATATATCAGCCCCTTCATCTTCAAGAGCATGATACTTTTTCCTGAATGCTCCATTACAATTCCACGTGATAATTTTCATTTTCTCTACTAGCAATAAAACTGGGGGTTCGCGCTTTTCAGGCTACATTAATTACACCACATCAACATCAACAAGCGCCTTTAATCCAGCACCACTAATCAACAATGCCGCTTTCTCAATATCCGGCGAAAAATAACGATCCTTGTCATAAAAAGGCACCTCACTTCGCAACAATGCCTTCGCCTGCTCAAGCGTGGCAGAACTCTTTAACGGCGCAAGGAAGTCCAGTCCCTGACTCGCAGCCAACCACTCGATCGCGAGAATATTTACGGTGTTCTCATGCATATCGCCAAGCCTACGCGCTGCAAAGGTTGCCATCGAGACATGATCTTCCTGATTGGCCGAAGTTGGTAGACTATCAACACTCGCCGGGTGGGCGAGTGTTTTGTTTTCACTGGCAAGTGCAGCGGCTGTCACCTGCGCCATCATAAAACCGGAATTGATGCCGCCATTTTCAACCAGGAATGGCGGTAAGCCACTGAGTTTAGAATCGATCAATAGAGCCATACGTCGTTCCGACAACGCACCGATCTCAGCAATCGCCAGCGCAAGATTATCCGCGGCCATCGCAATGGCTTCGGCATGAAAGTTACCACCAGAAAGTATTTCGTTCTGATCAGCAAAGACCAGCGGGTTATCCGAAACGCCATTCGCTTCGGTTAAAATAATCTGCGCCGCATTTCTAATCTGCTGCAGACAGGCCCCCATCACCTGCGGCTGACAACGTAATGAATAGGGATCCTGTACACGATCACAGTCACGATGACTCTCTTCGATCTGCGAATGATCGAGCAGACTACGATAAGCGGCACCGATATCGATGACAGACTGGTGCCCCTGTGCGCGATGTAACCGTTCATCAAACGGTGCGCGCGAGCCCTTCGCAGCCTCTACCGACATCGCACCAATTACTGTTGCCGAGGAAAGTAAATTCTCTGCATAAAATAGCCCTTCAAGCGCAAGCGCAGTTGAAGCCTGCGTACCATTCAGCAACGCCAGTCCTTCTTTGGGCGCTAGCACTACCGGTTGTAGCTCCGCCACCTGTAACGCCTTTTGAGCGGTAATCAGTTCACCATTGTGGTGAGCGAACCCTTCGCCCAGTAACACTGCACTCATATGCGCCAATGGTGCCAGATCACCTGAGGCACCCACCGACCCCTTAATTGGAATACAGGGATAAACCTGATGATTCAATAATGAGATCAG
>JAOTST010000328.1 GCA_029864785.1 Chromatiales bacterium
GATGGCTGGAAAGTCGTTGCGCTGTCAAAATAATTTTAGTTTATCAATACCTTCTACATAAGGTGGAGCAGTAAATATGGGTAAGAATGTAGTTGTCATCGGGACTCAATGGGGCGATGAGGGCAAGGGTAAAGTTGTTGATCTGCTCACCGAGCAGGCCGATGCGGTTGTACGCTTTCAGGGTGGTCATAATGCGGGACACACACTGGTCATTGATGGCAAGACAACCGTACTTCACCTGATTCCATCGGGTGTTTTGCGCGAAGGTGTGAAGTGCATGATTGGCAACGGCGTAGTGCTCTCGCCTGATGCTCTACTTGAAGAGCTTGAGATGTTGGAGAAGGCGGGTATTAATGCCCGTAACCGCATCGTAATCAGTGAAGCGACTACGCTCATCCTTCCCTATCATATTGCACTCGACCAGGCGCGTGAGCTTGCTCGTGGCAAAAAGGCGATTGGCACTACCGGTCGCGGTATCGGGCCTGCCTACGAAGATAAGATTTCTCGTCGTGGTCTTAAGGTTGGCGACATGATGAATGAAGAACGTTTCGCTTCACGTCTTAAGGAGGTGTTGGAGTATCATAACTTTGCACTGAAGAATCTTTTCAAAGTAGACGAACTCGACTATCAGGAACTTCTCGATAAGGGTCTTGAGCAGGCTGAATTGATTCGTCCAATGGTGGGTGATGTTACCGGCATGCTGCACACCATGCGTGAAAATGGTCAGAATATTATGTTTGAGGGTGCTCAGGGTACACTGCTTGATATTGACCACGGAACCTATCCTTACGTGACCTCATCCAGCCCAACAGCCGGTGGCGCCTCAACAGGCACCGGTGTCGGTCCCAAAGATCTCGACTACATTATGGGTATCACTAAGGCCTACACCACGCGTGTTGGTGGCGGTCCATTCCCAACAGAACTCTATGATGGTGAAGCGCACAAAGATCCTATGGGTAAGCATATGGCCGAAGTCGGCCATGAAATTGGCGCATCCACCGGTCGTCCACGTCGTTGTGGCTGGTTTGATGCAGTCTCAATGCGCCGCTCAGCACAGATCAATTCACTAACTGGTATTACCCTTACCAAGCTTGATGTACTTGATGGTCTAGAGACGCTGAAAATTGCGACCGGCTATGAGAGTAATGGTGAGATGCTTGATGTGCCACCGATTGGTGCTGATGCCTATGAGATCTGTAAGCCGGTCTATATTGAAATGCCAGGTTGGAGTGGTACTACTGTGGGTGTACGTAAATATGACGATCTGCCCGAAAATGCCAAGGCCTATATCAGTAAGATTCAGGAGGTGGTTGGTGTCCCTGTCGATGTCGTCTCAACAGGCCCTGATCGTGATGATACGATTGTTCTTCGGGATCCCTACTCAATTTAAGACAAGCTGTTATACAGGATTTATCACTCCTGTAGCTGCGCAAACAAGATCCCGCCTATGGTGGGATTTTGTTTTTCTGAATAGCGATAAAGATATTTTTAGTAGGAGATGAACTAGATGATCGAAGAGGTGAGTAACGCCATTCCTGAAGGGGAGTGGGACTACGATGTTGTTGTGATCGGTGCCGGTCCCGGCGGCGAAGATTGTGCGCGTGACCTTGCTCAAAATGGTCTGAATGTGGCACTGATTAACAATGCACCGCTTCCCGGTGGCGAGTGCCTCTGGCGTGGTTGTGTCCCCTCTAAGGCATGGCGTGGAGCAGCAGATCGTCTGCGTGATCGTGCACATGATAGTCATCTTGGAGTACTGGGCACCAACACCCCTCGGCTTGATTGGGCGATGTTAGAACAGACGCGACGGTCGATTCTTGAGAAGCGTGGTGAGATGGCCTTTAACGCTGACAAGGGCATGAAGATTAAACAGATTCATGGATTTGCATCGTTCAAATCGGCACATGAAATTGTTATTGATACCTCGAACAACAGCGATGATCGCTATGCTCGCCCAAAAGAGGGAAGCGGCCATGAAGATGAATCTATCAGCTTCGGCTGCGCAGTTATTGCCACTGGCGCGCCTCCTTTTGTACCCCCCATCAGTGGAGCCTTTGATGGACTTGAATCGGGTGGTGTATTGACCTCAGATACGGTTTGGAATTTAAACGAACGACCTAAAAAAATCGGTATTATTGGTGGCGGCGCGATTGGTGTGGAGATGGCGCAAATCTTTCAGGATTTTGGCACCAGCGTCGAGCTATTTGAGCGTGCTGAAAGGATTCTCGCCGAGGTGGAATCAGAGGTCGCCAAGCAACTAACGGCGGTGCTTAATGATGATGTTAATCTAACCATTCACACCGGGGTGGAACTAAATAATATTATCGGCGAGCCGGGTGCGATGCAGCTGCACTATACCGCTGAAGATGAAACATCTCAGAGCTTTGATTGTGACTACATCATCATGGCAACCGGTAAGCGTCCACATCTCGACCCCCTTAATCTTGACCGTGTTGGAGTCGAATCTGAAAATAGCGTGATTACCGTTGATTCAAATTGTCGTACATCGACTCCTCATATCTTCGCAGTGGGTGATGTAAATGGTGGACTGATGTTGGCACATACCGCTGCACAACAGGGTAGGGTGGCTGCCGCCACCATTCTTGGTGAGGAGATGATCTATGAGGAATGTAAGGATACGGGTGTCATTTTTACCCGTCCTGAAGCGGCCTTTGTCGGCCTCTCAATGGCACGGGCTAAGGCGCAGGGGATCGATGCCGGCGAGGTGAAAGTGCCGATGAGTGTTGA
>JAOTST010000050.1 GCA_029864785.1 Chromatiales bacterium
CTTTCTTGAATTCCGAGAGATTGCAAAGCCAACGCCGAAGGATAATGAGGTACTGGTAAAGATTCATGCCGCATCCATAAATTCATGGGACTGGGAGCTCTTGCAGGGCGTACCGTTTGTAAATCGCATCATGGCTGGGCTCTTTAAGCCGACAAAAATAACAATCCTCGGGTGTGACATCGCCGGAGAGGTGGAGGCGGTGGGTAAAAATATAACGCAGTTTCAGCCGGGTGATGAGGTTTTTGGTGACCTCTCTGCAAGCGGCTGGGGCGGTTTTGCCGAATATGTCGCGGTTCCTGAAAAGAGTATATTACTGAAACCGTCCAATATGACATTCGAGCAGGCAGCAGCCGTACCCCAAGCGGGACTCCTTGCATTGCAGGGACTTCGCTATAAAGGCGAAATAAAACCGGGACAAAAGATTTTGATTAATGGTGCCTCGGGTGGCACGGGTACGTTTGCGGTGCAGATTGCTAAATCATTCGGGGCTGAAGTGACGGGTGTTTGCAGTACAGAAAAAGTAGATTTGGTTCTTTCGGTTGGTGCAGATCACGTGATCGACTACAGGCAGGAAGATTTCACCCAAAACGGTCAGAAATACGACATGATTCTTGATGTTCAGGCACGCCATTCCATTTTCGATTACAGGCGTTCATTAAGCCACAAAGGAAGGTACGCCTTTGTTGGCGGCACCAACTCTAGAGCTTCTCAAACGCTCTTTATTGGACCATTTATTTCTCTGTTTGGAAGCAGGAAAATGGGGCTCATGCTACATAAAGCAAACAAGGGTTTAGATTTTATGGCGGAGCTTCTTGAGGCGGGAAAAGTGGTACCCATTATTGATCGATGTTACCCGTTAAGTGAGGTAGCTGATGCCATGCGCTACTATATCGAAGGACGTGCCCGAGGAAAGATTGTTATCACTGTGAAAGAGACATTATGAAAGCGATTGTCTATACAAAATATGGAACGCCAGATGTTCTTCAGCTTAAAGAGATAGCGAAGCCTATCCCGAAAGCGAATGAAGTGCTCATAAAAATATATGCGACAACGGTAAATAGAACAGATTGCGCTACGATTAGTGCGATCCCGTTTTTTGCGAGAATTGTAACGGGTCTGTTCAAACCAAAAAGAGAAACCCCAGGAACTGAATTTTCTGGAGAGATTGAAAGAATAGGTAAAAATGTAACATCACTTATAACGCCGCTTATCAGCCTACTCATTGGTAGAACAAAAACGATATTCCCAATACCTATAGATATTGGGGAAGTGTGCTTTTAATCAAAAAGATGATTGAAGAGGGGAAATTCAAGGCGCTTATCGATAGAGAGTACCCGCTAGATCAAATTATTGAGGCGTATCGGTATGTTAAAAAGGGAGGCAAAACCGGAAATGTCGTCATCACAGTGGAACATTGATTCATGAGCGATATTTTTATCATAATGATTAAGTTAGAAATGCTCCATGTCTAAGGCCGGTACGGTTATTGTGCTCGATTTCGAGACGACAGGTCTATCCCCTGACATGGGAGACCGTGCTATTGAGATTGGAGCAATCTGTATTGAGAACGGTGAAATAATAGGGCGATTTCAGCAGTTGATGAACCCAGGCAGGCGAGTCGATAGTTTTATTGAGGAGTACACAGGGATCACCAACAAGATGCTGGAAGATGCGCCGCCCTGTAGTGAGGTGATGAACCAGTTTGCCGATTTTATTGGTGATTATAATCTGGTTGCCCATAACTCATCATTCGATAGACGCTTTCTTGATGCGGAGCTAGCTAAAATATCTCGGAAATATACAGGGCAGTTTGCCTGTTCGATGCTTGCCGCACGAAGAGTCTATCCTGATGCCCCCAATCACAAGCTGGGTACGTTGGTTGAGTATGTCAATATTCCATCCGATGGTTCCTTTCACCGGGCGTTGTTCGATTCAGAGATGACTGCCAAGCTGTGGCTTGCGATGTTAGATGAACTTGGTGAGCGCTACGATTTAATGGATATCCCCTTTGCTCTGATGCAAAAGCTTACCAAAACGCCAAAAAGATCGGTTCATAAATTGCTACAAAATCAGTAGCTCGATCATGTCGAACATTCAGATTCTGACTACTAAAATGAGTTCTCTCCACAAGTAAATAAAAACTAGCTATAAATAGCTCTTGCCAAAATTAGTAAGGCGGCTTACTATTATCTCATCTAGTAAGGAGCCTAACTAAATGAAGCGTCTGATTCCCAATGAATCAATCAAATGTTCAATCCTCTCAATGTTGAAGGAGCGCGTACCTGATATTGATATAGATTTTGGTGCTGTCAAACTGACAATGCAGTTGGCGACCTTGTCTCAACAGAGTCTACATCTATTTGAAGGTCACTTTGCTCAATGGGGCCTATCGCAGGGGCGTTTCACCATCATGATGTTGCTCCTCAATATGCCCGATAACGAATGGACCCCGGTCAAACTGGCTGAGGCGACTGGTGTGACCAAGGCGACAGTGACTGGACTTCTAAAAAATCTGGAACGTGATGGTCATGTATTGCGCCAACCCCATGAGACTGATCGACGCAAGACGCGCCTCACACTATCAGATGCAGGTAAGACATTGATGCAGTCGGTGATTCCTGCCCACTTTAGCCAAATCAGCAGTTATTACAAACACCTGACCAAAAAGCAGATGAAGCAGATTAGTGAATCACTTGAGTTGCTTCAGCAGACAATTAATTCAGCATCAAACAGTTAATAAAATAGAGAAAGGAGAAAAAGCATGTCATCAACAATAAAACGCTCAATCGGAATCTGGGTTGTATCCATTATTGCAGTCATCTTTGGTGGGTTAACTCTTAAATCAGGCGGCCTAGTACTGTTTACTGATGGTGAGTTCCATCAACAGCAGGGGAATTATGTTCCATTTGTGGTTTGGTTCAATTTTCTTGCAGGCTTTGCCTACATTATTGCGGCGATTGGACTCTTTAAAATGAGTCGATGGTCAGGCTATCTAGCCTATTTTATTGCAGCGTCAACAGCCATTGTCTTTGCGTTATTTGGATTGCATGTGATGAATGGCGGTGTTTATGAGATGCAGACTGTTGCGGCAATGACGATTCGCACAGCCGTCTGGGTGGTTATCTCATGGGTCGCCTACGTGAAATTTATGCGAACCCCGTCTGTACTTTAACAAACCACTATAAGGCATTACCAAATGGTTAATAACATACGTCAAAAGTTAGAGTCTGGTTTGGGTGCTGCGGGTGACGGAATCTATCGTCATCCATGGGTAGCACTGTTGGTTATAGTGATCTTTTTCATCATGATGGCCAGTGGATTAAAAAATCTAACAATCGATACCTCTACGGAAGGATTCTTGCACGCAGATGATCCAACACTGCTCACCTACTTTGACTTTAGAGATCAGTATGGACGCGATGAGATGTTGCAGCTCACGATAGTCTCGGACAATATCTTTTCTGACCAAGTTATGAGCAAGATTAAAAATCTGCATAACGAAATTAAACACAACGTACCCCATTTAAATGATGTTACCAGCCTTATTAATGCTAGAAACACCACGGGTAATAAGGGGGCACTGATAGTCGATGATTTGATTGCAGATGATGCCTGGCCGCAAACATTAGAAGATTGGCAGCGTATTAAAACAGTTGCCATTGCTAACCCTATTTACAAAAATTTGCTGCTTTCTGAAGATGGAACGATCACCACTATTGCAATAAAGACCAATGCCTACTCTGATGGAGAGGAGCAGAGTTCTGATGCACTTCTTGAGGGTGGTGATGAGCTATTTTCTGAGGAGAGTGGGGTAGATGGTGCGGTTGTCGAAGAACGCTTGCCTTTAAGCGATAAAGAGAATGGTGAACTTGTTAAAGCCATCTCCGATATTGTTCAGCATTATCAATCCGATGATTTCAAGATCTATCTTGCGGGTGGTCCGGTAGTAACGGCGACCCTAAAGAATGCGATGACAACCAATATGAAACGATTTGTGGTGACTGCTATTGCCACAATTGCACTGATTCTATTTGTACTATTTAGAAGAGTTTCGGGCGTTGTGCTACCGCTGCTAACGGTTGTCCTTTCAGTTCTCTCTACTGTTGGATTAATGGGGCACCTTGGAATCCCCATTAAATTACCCACACAGATTCTTCCTTCATTTTTATTGGCGGTTGGTGTGGGAGCCTCGGTTCATCTATTAGCTATATTCTATCGTCGACTACAGCATAATTCATCGCCAGAATATCCGCGTGGCGATGCTCGTGATGCCATTGCATATGCTACAAGTCATTCTGGATTGGCAATCTTGATGACGTCCATCACTACTGCGGCAGGTCTGGCATCGTTTGCAGGTTCAGGGGTTGCTCCAGTAAGTGATTTAGGTTACATCGCCGCATCAGGTGTGATGATCTCATTTGTTTTTGTGATATTTATGACACCTATTCTAGTCTCTATATTTTCGATTCAATCGACAATAGATTATTCCCATGATGGCGAACATAACAAGGATAGTTGGATTGATGATGCCTTGGTATGGATTGCCTCATTTTCTATACATAATAGCGGCAAGATTATTGTCGTTAGCGTATTGATTCTTATATTTAGTTTTATCGGTGTCAGCCAGGTGCGCTTCTCACATGAACCATATAAATGGTTACCTGAAGATGAACCCTCGCGTATCGCTACTGAGTTTGTTAATGAGCATATGAAAGGTGCCAGCTCTGCTGAAATTGTGATCGATACCGGTAGAGAGAATGGCCTATATGACCCTAAAGTTATGCAAGGGATCTCGCAGCTTGGAAAAGAGCTTGAGACGATTCAATATAAAGATCTCTATGTGGGGAAGACGTTGTCACTGGCGGATACGCTCAAGGAGATTAATAAGGCACTTAATGAGAATAAAAATGAATATTATTCAGTTCCAAATGATCGCAAATTGATTGCTCAGGAATTTTTGTTATTTGAAAATAGCGGTTCAGATGACCTGGAAGATATGGTTGACAGCCAGTTTCAGCAGAGTCGCTTCACTATCAAGATGCCTTGGGGTGATAGCGTTAATTACGATGTTTTTGTTGCCAAAATCGAAGATAAATTTAATTCAATTTTAGGTGATGATGTCACTGTTACAGTAACTGGTATGGCCGTGTTGTTAGGGGAGACTGTCGTGCTCGCGATGAAGAGCATGGCTGATGGCTATCTTATTGCAGCAACTATTATCACCTTTATGATGATTATATTGCTAGGAAACATTCGTATGGGATTGTTTAGCATGATCCCTAATCTAACACCGATCATCTTTATCCTTGGATTAATGGGGTGGTTTGATCTGAGATTGGATCTCTTTACGATGCTAATCGGTTCCATTGCGATAGGACTTGCGGTGGATGACACCATTCACTTTATGCATAACTATCGTCGCTACTATAAGGAGTATGGAGATCTGGAACGGGCGGTTAAAGAGACACTGCTATCTACAGGGCGAGCCATGCTGGTGACATCTATTGTGCTCTCCACCGGCTTCTACCTCTATATGTTCTCGACACTCAATATCCTCTTTAACTTTGGTCTGCTAACCGGTACGGCGATTGTGGTAGCACTGCTATCCGATTTCTTCCTGGCACCCGCTATGCTGCAACAGCTACATAAATACAACCTCATCAAAAGTCATGATGAATATTAATTGGAGTACGATTAAATGAATAGATTATCTAAAAATATTATTGCCGGTATGAGTTTGCTGATTATCAGCTTGCCACTCGTTGCTGTCGAACTCACAGCACGTCAGATTATGGATAAGGTCGATGCACGAGCAGAGGGTAATAACAAAGTGAGCGATATGACCATGACTTTGATCGATAAGCGTGGCAGTAGGCGGGTACGCTCAATTCGCAGCTATACCAAGAACAGAGGTGAGGATGAGATGCGAGCGATGTTTTTCCTCTCGCCAGCCGATGTGAAAAATACAGCCTTTCTTACTTACGAATATGGTGATAACCGTGATGATGATCAGTGGCTCTATCTACCCGCACTGCGTAAATCAAAACGGATTGCTGCATCTGACAAGAGTGGTAGTTTTATGGGATCGGATTTTAACTACTCTGATATGACTACGCCTGATCTTAATAAATATTCATACAAAATCCTTAAACAGATGGATGTGCGTGGCAGTAAAACATGGGTGATTGAATCTACTCCTAAAAATCAGGCGGAGATTGATGAGACAGGTTACAAAAAGGGGATGATCTTTGTGCGTCAGGATAATTTTATGGTGGTGCGAGGCATACGCTGGGTAGCTGATAGTAAAGAGATGAAATATCTAGATATTCCTCAGATCAAACAGATTGATGGGATCTGGGTTGCGCTCAAGATGACCATGACGACTAAAAAGGGTAAAAGTACGTTACACAAAACAGAGCTTAAATTTGAAAATAATCGTTTTAATCAAGATCTAAATGAGTCGATGTTTACCGTTCGACAGATTGAAAAAGGTTTATAAGGGTATATTGCTGTGAATAAAGTTCTACCCCTATTATTACTTCTCTTATTGAGCGCGCCGCTGTGGGCTGATGATAGTGTCGAACAACTTCTTGATGGGTTTGATGATGCTGATAGTGGTTCGATAGAACAACCTGTCTCAGGCACCTCTACTAAGGTTGATGAATTGATGAGTGGTTTTGATGAATCATCATCGGTAAATCAGTCCACAGAGCAAGAGCAGATCAAACCACAAAATTGGACATTGATGGGAGTCTTTAGTCTACAAGGGGAGTACGGTTACGCTCATGAGGCTCCACTGAAAGGACAGCCTGATTATCGTGGATTCTCGCACCTGCGTTCAGCACTCAACCTAGGTCTCGATTATCGCTTTAGCGATCAGTGGCGCGGCTATATCAGTGGTCACGCCAATTATGATGCTCTTGTTGATACGGATAAGTCTGAAGTTGAAATCAATGAGGCACGCTTACAGGGACAATTGAGTGCAAACGTCGATCTCACTATTGGTCGACAAATTGTTGTTTGGGGTAAGTCCGATAACCTCTCTGTGACTAACGTGCTCAATCCAATCGATAATCGTGCACCGGGAATGGTTGATATCAAAGATTTGCGCCTACCATTGGCGATGGCAAAGCTGGACTACTACGTGGGTGATTGGGGATTGAGTACGATTTTGATTCCTGAGATTCGATTTAATAAAAATCCGACTTATGGAACAGAGTTCTATCCCTATCCAATGGCGATGCCAACAGAGATTATTCCCAATAACGGCGGCAACAATACAGAGGTGGCATTGGCAGCCAATGGTCAATTTTCTGGCTGGGACCTCTCGCTCTATCATGCACAGCTCTATGATGATAATCCCTATCAGACGATGGAGGGAATGGTGCCGGTGCTTAAACATAACCGGATCAAAATGAATGGCATTGCCGCAAACTGGGTGACGGGAAGTTGGCTGTTAAAGGGAGAGGCTGCATTGATGGATGGGCTACGCTACTCGGGAGTCAACTCAGAATATCATCGTGGCGATCTACTGATTGGTGTAGAGTACAACGGCCTGACCAATACATCTATTTCTATGGAGTTGGTAGAACGTACCATCACCAATTATGATTCGGTACTACAATCAAATAAAGATGTTGATAAGGTGAGTCGGCAGTTGGCGATCTCTGCGAGAAGAGATTTCGATCATGACCGATTTCATTTGATGGGATTAATTCTGCTTAATGATTGGAAAACAGGTAACGGTGGCGTGTTTCGCTTGAGTGGTGAGTATGAGCTGAGTGATGCGATGGCTATGACCATCGGTATGGTCGATTATCTTCATGCTAACTCGTTACCCTATAGTGGTATTGAGAACAACGATAGACTCTTTGGCAGATTAGAATATAGCTTCTAATGACATAATTACGCCGTGGTAATAACAATTCGGCTGATTTCACTTGGCGCAAGGACGCGCAGTGGAGGTCCCCAGTAGCCGGTCCCGCGACTGACAAATATCTGCTGCTCATCTGTATGCTGATAGAGTCCTGCCAGATAGGGTTGATCGATCTTGACTAAAAGTCCAAAGGGGAAAATTTGTCCACCATGGGTATGACCGCTCAGCATTAAGTCACAACGTTTTTCTTTAACCAGTGTGATAGATTTTGGCTGGTGCGATAGAACGATGGTCGCAATGTCTGGGTTGAGTCCTTGGTAGGCGGCTTCAACATCTGGCGGCATGATGCCCATCCGTGCGCCGACCAGGTCATTAATGCCTACCAGATTGAACCGACCATTTTCATTACCCAGTACAACATTTTGATTGGTTAGTGCACGTATCCCTAGAGAACGGATATAGGAGAGGTTGGCTTCAACACCGTGAAAATATTCATGATTTCCAGTTATGAAATAGGTTGGTACGTTGAGTTCTTGGAGGGGGACTAAATCGTTTTTAATAGCCTCTGCATTCATATCGAACAGGTCGCCGGTAATTACGACGATATTGGGTTTCATGGCATTGGTACGTCTAACGAGATCTTCAATAAATGTTCGTTTAATTGTACGACCAACATGGAGGTCGGTTAGTTGTACGATGGTGTATCCATTAAATGGGAAATCTTTGATGCGCACCACAACATCATTGACAACGGGTGGTTTAGA
>JAOTST010000329.1 GCA_029864785.1 Chromatiales bacterium
GAGTGCCAGTAGCCGGATGCAACCTGCATCACTTTCATCGGATCCATGCCCTCAGGCAGGGCCCAGCTATCGTTACTTTTGTTTTTATCCCAGGATTCAGACATTGAGTTTCTCTTTGAAATTTTGTACAGGAACTATCGGTAATTGAAGCGGAAATATGAATGATAGTGGGTGATTTGTCCAGTCTGGGTATTGTTTGTGTGTCTGGTGGCATTCTTCTCTGATTACAGGGATGTCGAAGATTAAATTGTATGTAATGCTGGTGAAATTATATTCATTAAGTAATGTTGTTGGTTACAATTCTGGTGTAAATTCTGTTAATCTGTTAGTTGGTACTTCTGTGGGGGAGAGTCGAAGTTTGAAGGTTGCGTTACTTGAAGATGAGCCGTATCAGGCACGCTTAATCCAGACTTTATTGGAGATGAGTGGGCACCAATGTGATCATTTCATGACGGGTGAAGCTTTCATTGATGGTGTTAGCGGCGGTAGTCACGATCTTTTTATTTTAGACTGGGAGCTTCCTGGTATCAGTGGAATTGAGGTATTAAAGCGCATTCGATCAGAATTACACTGGAAAACCCCCGTGCTGTTCACAACCACCCGGGATGATAAAGAAGATATTGTGACGGCATTAGAGTTAGGCGCTGATGACTATATGGTTAAGCCGGTTGATCATAAAGAGATGTTAGCGCGGATTAACGCGATGGTGCGTCGTTATTCACCGCCTTTAATCGATAAGCAGCAATTGGATTTCGGTGAATACGCCATTGATTTGCGCGAACGAAAGATCGAGAAATATGGTGAGGTGGTTGAGTTAACCGCTAAAGAGTTCGATCTTGCAGTCTGTTTTTTCAAAGATATTGGGCACATCCTCACCCGAGAGTCTCTTCTCGAGCAGGTGTGGGGGATTAATGCGGATATTACGACTCGAACAGTTGATACGCATGTGAGTCGTTTGCGTAAGAAATTGGGGTTGATCCCGGAGAATGGTTGGCAACTTGCTTCTATCTATCACCACGGTTATCGTTTAACTCAGGATAGTGAGGAGCATTAATTTAGCCTTCAATGGTGCAAAATGTCGTGCTAACCCCTTTTATTACTTGAAATTAGTGGGGTAAGTCCTGTATCTTACGCCGTCTATGAAGACGCGTAGCTCAGCTGGTTAGAGCACCACCTTGACATGGTGGGGGTCGTTGGTTCGAATCCAATCGCGTCTACCAACTTTTGACGGCACTGTTTATCAGATCGATATGCGGTGCTTTTTTATATATAGCCGGATATTCCAGAGCCGTAAATGCCTACAGTAACGCTTCCAGACGGTAGTCAACGCCAATTCGATCAGGCAGTCACTTTGATGGATGTTGCCGCATCAATCGGTGCCGGACTTGCCAAAGCCACTCTTGCAGGAAAGATTGATGGGGAGCTTGTTGATGCCTCAACCCTGATCGAGAAAGATGTCAGCATTGTGATCATTACTGATCGTGATGAAGAAGGGCTGGAAATTATCCGTCATTCAAGCGCTCATTTGATGGCCCAGGCTGTTAAATCGCTATTTCCGTCCGCCCAGGTGACCATTGGTCCTGTGATCGACGATGGTTTTTATTACGACTTTGCATACGAAAAGAGCTTTACGCCGGAAGATCTAACCGCGATTGAAAAGAAGATGAGTGACCTTGTCTCTCAGAACCTGCCAATTACCCGCAGTGTAATGGTGCGTGAAGAGGCGATCGAATTTTTCCGAGGTAAGGGCGAGGCGTACAAAGCTGAGCTGATTGAAGCGATCCCTGCTAATGAAGCGTTATCACTCTATCAGCAAGGTGACTTCATCGATCTCTGTCGAGGCCCTCATGCGCCGAGTACCGGAAAGCTAAAACACTTTAAACTGATGAAGCTGGCCGGGGCCTACTGGCGTGGCGATTCTAATAATGAAATGCTGCAGCGTATTTACGGCACCGCATGGAAGGATAAAAAGGCGCTAAAGCAGTATTTGCACCGTCTTGAAGAGGCTGGCAAGCGAGATCATCGTAAAATCGCTAAAAAGCTAGACCTCTATCATACCCAGGAAGAGGCGCCGGGAATGATCTTCTGGCACGACAACGGCTGGACGATCTACCGTGAAGTTGAGCAGTATATCCGTAATGTGCTGAAGCAGAATGACTACTCTGAAGTGCGCACACCACAGGTGGTGGATAAGTCACTGTGGGAGAAGTCGGGCCACTGGGAAAAGTTCAGTGACGACATGTTTACCACTCATTCGGAAAATCGTGACTATGCGATCAAACCGATGAACTGCCCGTGCCATGTTCAGATTTATAACCAGGGGCTGAAGAGCTACCGTGATCTGCCGTTAAGAATGGCGGAGTTTGGTTCTTGTCTGCGAAATGAGCCGTCTGGCACGCTGCATGGTTTGATGCGCCTGCGTAATTTTGTACAGGATGATGCGCATATTTTCTGTACCGAGGCGCAGATCCAGTCAGAGGTTTCGGCCTTTATTGATCTCCTTTACAAGGTGTACGCAGATTTCGGTTTTAAAGAGATCATTATTAAGCTTTCGACCCGCCCAGAAAATCGGGTTGGCAGTGATGCTGACTGGGATAAGTCGGAGCATGCGTTAGAAGAGGCGTTGAATGCCAAAGGGCTCGATTGGGACCTGCAGCCGGGTGAAGGGGCATTTTATGGCCCTAAAATTGAGTTTTCACTGAAAGATTGTCTCGGGCGTGTTTGGCAGTGCGGCACAATTCAGGTC
>JAOTST010000330.1 GCA_029864785.1 Chromatiales bacterium
CGGAAGCAATGCAACCGCAACCATAACCCCAACCAGAACACTCGATAGACCTGTTGTTAGAGATAGTGCAGCGGCTGCACCTGATGCAAGCGCCAGTGCAATGGAGTCCCATCCAACTTCGGTTCTTGCCATCATTTCGGAACTGGCTATTGCAGTCGGCCAAAAATATCCCAGACCAAAAGATATGAGAAGTGCCAGCAAAATTCCAGTGAGCAGAGTAATCACAGACTCTCGCATTAATGGCATATCACCCAACGCGGTTCCCAGACTCAGCGCAAGATTAGGGCCTAACAGTGGCGCAATAACCATCGCACCAATCACAACCGCAATATTATTTTCAATGAGTCCTATCGCAGCAACCACCGTCGATAGCATCACTAATATGAGAAAATTACGATTGAGCCGTGCATTTTTTTCAACCTCTTCATAGAGTGCTTCCCTCGCTGAAATAGCCGAACTTTCCTGCTTCCGTTCATCCTCTTCGAGTCTAGGCAATGATGCCTCTACGGCCAAAACAAGTATTCGCGCAGATGGTTGTGCACCCAATATATTCTGCAAAGCATCAAGCACCCACTGTATCTTGTCGTCGCCGACGAGCAGTCGCATCTGCTGCTGGCCATCTTCGCCAACAATACCAACTCGAAAATCCTGAGCCTTGGCCTTTTCAGCTATAGCCAAAACAGTAGAGGAGCTACCTGAATCTGCAACGACCTCAACATATTTCATATCTATTTTGTTTCCTGTTCATGCAATTCTAAGAATTATTTTTTGCGAAATTCATATTTCCGCAGTTCATTAATAAACGATTCTGCAACAGGGTTACTCATATTTGAACGTGTCCGAGCAATCCATAATGTCCGTTTGATACGCAGACCCTGAATTTTAATATGGAACAGTTCACCTTTAGCGAGTGACTCCTCAACAGCAAACCGCGGTAGAAAACTTACATGCCGACCTCGGTTTAGCATCTCAACTATAAGGTCTGTTGAACCAACCTCCATTGAGATCTGCATATTACGTATACCTATATCATCAAGCGCCTTATCCAGCACAATACGCATCGATGATCGCTGTTCGCGTAATACATATTGCTGATTCTCAAGTTCAATAATCGGCAACATATCCGTTTTATAGAGCGGATGGGTGGGGCTACAGACCAGTATCAACTCATCGTCCAACCACCTTTGAACGAGAATATCAGGGTTATCTGGTGCCTGTTCCAACAGAGCTAGATCAGCTAACCCTGTTGCCAGGCGAGTTAGAATACGCCGCGTATAATCCATGCGACTCTCTATGCGATATTCGGGATGGGCATCAGAAAACGAGAGTAGGAGATCGGGTAAAAGATGCTCGCCAATGGTGAAATTGGCCTCTAGACGAAGACGATGATCGCCTTCACTGAGTGAGTTGAGGTCCTCAACAAGCAACATCTGCCGATCTAATACCATGCGAGCATAGGTATAGACCTTTTCACCTGCTGGTGTGAGCTCAAGTCTGCGTCCTTCGCGCTGCATTAAGGGCATACCATAACAGCCATCAAGTGTGCGCAAACGCTTGGTGATTGCAGGTTGCCCCACGTTAAGCGCCTGTCCAGCGGCCTCAACCCCACCAAGTTCGACTACAGCCCTTAAAGTGGCCAATACCTTTAGATCTGGGAGTTCTCTACATTCCATTTAGGAATACTAGCAGTCTTTAATTCATTTGAACAGTCTGCCCACTCCATTTAGTATCCGGCGCTATTTAAAAGATGCCCTATTTTTATTAAGACAATCGTTAACATATAACTTTTTGGAAATTCCAAATAGTAATATTCGAAAGACTAACCATATTGGCTTATCTGCTGTATTGACCATGCCGCTCAATGCAACCAATCGTTCTAATAGCTTAGGGAAATGGACTTTGTATATATTAATAACTTTGAGGAAACAGTAAGAGATGAATGCGCTTGCCGACGAAGAAAAAATGAGCTCCAAAAAATTGCTACCACCCATGAAATATCTAATTTCCGCTGGGCTATTTTCTTTAGCGGCTCTCTACCTCTCCTCGGTAGTCCCTACCATTGAGATCGCATGGGTCGGCGCCATTCTATTGCTAACCATCTATCTCTTTGCCTTTGAGGTCGTCGGTGTTGATGTCGCTGCGGCATCAATCATGGTTCTACTGGGACTAACATCCCTGCTCGCACCCTGGATGGGGCTCGAAGAGGGGCTCGTTAACACCAAACACCTTTTTGATGGCTTTGCCTCCAATGCCGTCATGTCGATTATCGCCGTCATGATCATCGGTGCAGGTCTCGATAAAACTGGCATTATGGGCAAAGTCGCCACATTCATTCTCAAAATTGGGGGCACAACAGAAGGCCGCATCATTCCCATCATATCCAGTACCGTTGGCTTCATCTCATCATTTATGCAAAATGTTGGGGCTGCGGCACTATTTCTGCCTGTGGTCAGCCGTATATCTGCACGCTCCGGTCTACCCATGTCACGCCTATTAATGCCGATGGGTTTTACGGCAATCCTTGGTGGCACGGTTACCATGGTTGGTTCCAGTCCGTTAATTCTATTAAATGACCTGATTCTTACCTCCAACAAGGCACTGCCTGCAACCCAGCAGATGGAGACCTGGGGTCTATTCTCAGTGACCCCAATAGGCCTTGCTCTCGTTGCAACAGGGATTATTTATTTTGTGATCGCCGGCCGCTTCGTACTCCCCGCCAGCAAATCAAATGGCGGCGCCGAAG
>JAOTST010000331.1 GCA_029864785.1 Chromatiales bacterium
TTAAATCAGCATGAAATTCCTCCACGGTATCGGCATGTCCGTTAAAGACGTTGCCATTGATTCCACCAGTCTTATTAGATAGATAGAGACGAAAGTAGAGATTCATCTCATCCCATATGTTTTTCAATTCAATTAAATCAGGTTGAGCTCCAGCAGATGATTCAGATATGGCCTTATCAATGGCGTTATTAATTTTGTTATAACTGGGTTGAATCACATCCCGGCTCACTTTAAGAGATGGGTATTGGCGCAATGGATTACTGCGAACATCGAAAAGTTGCTTAATCTTTATAAGGTATTTTTTTAGATTACTACCGAGCGAAGTTAGATTATCTGAAATCCCTATTTCAGAGGAAAGCGGGCTATTTTTTAGTGTGGAAGTATATTGTTCTGCAAGATTTATATTGTCGATGATTAGCGTTTTATGAGAGTCAGAATGGGGCTCTATAATAAATGTGTTGAGTGAGTTATTTACGCGCTGAAGGTTCTTTTTTATAGCCTCAATTTTGCTGAGATACTGGGTTATCTGATTGAGTCCTTGATTGACCTCATCCGATTCTGTTGCAGTAATGTGATAGCCCATAACTGCACCTGCAACCATAAAAATTCCTAATAAAATTGCTAGGGATATGTAGCGGGCACGAAGGCTATGGTTTCTAAACTTCCTATTTAGAATCATTGTTTATCAATATAATTTAGTGAAGCTGTATGTTTGTGCGGATGATGTTTTTGGCGCAATCAATGTATTTGGAACGTTGAAAGAGTAACTGCCAGCGTGTTCCTCCACACTGGCGCCAGAGCACTGCTGCCCGCATTCCAGCCAGGAGTAGCGCCCGTATCTTGTTGGCATTTTCACTGTTCTGTAGATGTCCATCACTCCCTTTGACGATAATTCTTGGGGAGATGGGACTCACGACTTCTGAATAGATATCCGCCAGTTTGGCGATCACTGCGCTGTGACTGATAGAGAAGTGATCTACCTGTCTCTGCGCTTGTTCGATTCCTTCACCAATCTTTGCCATCTTCCCACCAGCTTTGGAGAGCTTCCGTTCTAATTGCAGCAGCGCAAGGCTATAACGAATGACCTGTATTTCGGTATCTTTGATATCGCCTTGAAGATGTTTGATCAATTTCTGCAGCCCTAAGTTGAGCATGCGTGGAGTGCCGTAGACATCCATCGTCTCTTCGGGATTCTCAATAAAGAGGCTACGAATGGAGGTCTCGAAATCGGCCTGATCGACCATGCCATTACGGGCGATCTGATCGACCTGGGTGGTCGCCAGAAAAAGGCCACCAAGGGCGATAACCCGCTCTTCGATGGAGTGTGATTTGGCTGACATTTAGTCTCTATTTCCGTTGATCATTTCAGTGGTTTCAATAATGCCACCACCCAGGCAGCGCTCACCATCGTAAAAGACGATGGACTGCCCCGGTGTAACTGCACGCTGTGGCTCATCGAAGTGTACGCTGGCAATTTCATTATTACTGATATGGGTGATGATGCACGGTTGATCACCCTGTCGATAGCGTACCTTGGCGGTGATAGGCCTTCCGGTCTCAGGGGGATGGTCACTTACCCAGTGGAGCTGACTTGCGGTGAGCTGGTTGGAGAAGAGTAGGGGGTGGTCGTGTCCCTGCACCGCAATCAACACATTGCTCTCAAGATTTTTTTGCGCCACAAACCACGGATCTTCGGAATAATTTTTGAGTCCACCGATACCGAGTCCCTGCCGTTGGCCGAGGGTGTGGTACATCAGACCGCTGTGGTGGCCGATGATCTCGCCTTCGGGTGTTTGAATCTCGCCCGGTTGGGCGGGGAGGTAGCGAGCAAGGAAATCTTTAAAGCGGCGTTCGCCGATAAAGCAGATACCGGTGCTATCTTTCTTGTCATGGGTAACCAGCTCCAGTTCGTGAGCGATTTCACGCACCTTTGGTTTCTCCAATTCACCCACTGGGAAGAGGCTGTGACTTAACTGGTGCTGATTGAGGGTGTAGAGAAAGTAGCTTTGGTCTTTGTTGGTATCGATACCACGCAACAACTGGTATTCACCATCAAGATGACCTACACGGGCGTAGTGACCTGTGGCAATCTTATCAGCGCCAAGTTCAATAGCATGGTCGAGAAATGCCTTAAATTTAATCTCCTTGTTACAGAGGATATCGGGATTGGGGGTGCGTCCAGCACGATATTCGGTAAGAAAGTGCTCAAAGACGCGATCCCAATACTCGCTGGCAAAGTTCATCGTTAGAAGCTCAACCTCTAGCTTGTCGGCCACCGCCTGGGCATCACTTAGATCTTCTGTAGCGGTACAGTACTCTTCGGTGTCATCTTCTTCCCAGTTCTTCATAAACAGGGCACGTACGCTATCGGTTCCGTTTTGCAAAAGATGGACGGCAACAGAGGAGTCGACCCCGCCAGAGAGACCTACGATGATATTGAGGCTCATTGTGGACTATTTTCAGGTAAAAAAAGTTTGGGAATCATCGTGAGGGGGAAGTGGTGTCCATTTATATAATCTTCAATAGCCTCGATCACCAGAGGGGTACGCAGGCGTTCTGGCTCGGCCTTGAGCTCATCAAGAGTCATCCAGTGGGTGGCAATAATTCCTTTATCGAGTGTGCAGTTAGCGATCTTCTCCGCCACCTTCCCTGTAAATGTGAAGCGTAGATAGGTGATATTTTTACCGGCTACATAGTGGTAAATGCCACTCACATACTCGGGGGTAAAT
>JAOTST010000051.1 GCA_029864785.1 Chromatiales bacterium
CCAATTTGCGATAGTGTGCTCGAAACCTGAAGGCGGGCGGTAGATGAGTCATCGGCATGGAGGACTTTTTTGCCCTGTAGATGTTCCATTAGTGATTCGTCAATCACATCTTCTGAAAGAGCTCCATCGTAGGGGATGATCTCAGCCAGCACCTTTTCAACATCCACAATCTCAACCAGTGTCTTGTCGTCAAGACGTGTGATGGCAGTGAGGTAATGGCTGCGTCCAGTCCCCTTTGGTGGAGGCATGATTCTGTCCCAACTTAGGTTGATAATGCGATCAACCTCGTTTGCAAGAAATCCCTGCACGGTTCCGTTGTATTCAGTAACGATGAGATTCATCTCGGGAGTCCCTTCATTAGGCATTAGGCCGATAGCCTGACTCAAGTCGATAACTGGAATAGTTGTGCCACGAAGATGGACAACACCCCGTATGGCAGGATTGCTGTGAGGCAACATGGTCATGGGTGGAAGACGTATAACCTCTTGTACCTTGAAGACGTTTAAAGCAAAGAGCTGGCGCCCTTTAAGTTTAAACATAAGTAGCTCTAACCGGTTCTCACCGACAAGTTTAGTTCTAAGGTTGACGTTATCTAATACGTTGGACATCTTTAAATCTATGTGTGAAATTTATCTATCTGCGCATACTACTACGAATTGCATGGGTTACAAGTGTCGATATTTTGGATGAGTGCTTTTGGTCGAATTATTCTATCGTTACCAAATTTATTGAGGCTGAAAAATTTCTTTATAGCTATGTTCTATTTCAGGACGCTTTTCACGCATAAAATGACCGATGATGGTCTCATCTTTAAGTAGATCGGCTGTGTTGTTATCGGGGCTGACACGCAATTGATAGCTCTCTTCGATATCGGTATTGCTCGCTTGTACGCAGGTCAACATAAGAGTTTGTGCATCTACTCCACTCCAGAAGCAGCGGCGAATGGCCTGTTCGGGAGTTGCTGTTTTGCTGTCAAAGATATTGGTTCTGCCTTCATAACCAACTTCGAGTCGAACGAACTCTTTGATAAAGTTGGGGCTCTCCTCTCCAGTGGTCTGCCAATAGCCAGCACCAGGATGAGGAGAACACGCAGTAAGGAGATAGGCGAGGGCTGGGATAGCGAGCAGGCGTAGCATATTGAACATAAGCAATTGTAAATTTTTGTGTGTGAAAAAAATGGTTTGAGCTGCATTGTACCACCTTGGTTTAATGCTGTGAGTTCATAATCCGACATCGGAAAAGGGCGACAAACAGGATAGAATGCGTAGCATGGAAAATAGCCTGAATAGATGAACCTCCCTACCCACCTTAAGCAGACAATTGTGCTGACACTGCCGCTGGTCGCGGGTAATGTGGCGACCCTGTCGATGAGCTTTGTCGATACGGTGATGGTGGGTCACCTTGGTGCGCGGGAGCTGGCGGCGGTCGGTCTGGGTGGTGCGATATGGATGACCTATACTCTTTTTGTGATCGGCATGACGATGGTTCTTGCCCCATTGATCTCTCATCTCACAGGGGAGGGAAAGCGTTCAGAGGTTGGGGTTCTGGTGCACCAGATGTTCTATCTCTCGCTCTTGATGGGAGGAGTGCTCTGGTTGGCACTCAATAGCAGTCAACTGCTACTGATCTGGGTCGGTGTTGAGCCCGATATAATTCCGCTGGTCATGGACTATCTAGAGGCGATCGCCTGGGGTGCTCCGATGTTTGCCCTATTTCTGCTGCTGCGCTTTACCGGAGAAGGCCTCTCTCTCACACGTACGACGATGTATTTCGGTTTTCTCGGATTGATTATCAATATTCCGGCCAACTATATCCTTATCTTTGGGCACCTCGGTTTTCCGCAGATGGGGGCGGAGGGGGCCGGTTACGCCTCATCACTGGTGCAGTGGTTACAGGCAATAAGCATAGCCATCTTTGTCTGGCTTAATCCTGCTTTTGCAGGGACTCGAATCTTTGAGCGACTACAGCCTCCCAATTGGAAAGAGATAAAGCGGCTGTTGCATCTTGGTCTGCCTATTGGCATATCGGTCTTTATCGAGGGGAGCCTGTTTGGGGCGGTCGCACTGCTGCTGGGGGCGTTAGGTACCACTGTAGTTGCAGCTCATCAGGTCGCGATCAATTTCTCGGGGCTGCTGTTTATGATTCCGCTCGGTCTGAGCATGGCGATTACGGTGCGCATCGGTAATGCGGTGGGGCGAGCTGATATGGCGGGGGTTCGTAATGCGGCAAAGGCGGGTGCTATTTTGGTGATGTTGACCCAGATTTCTGGCGCATCGTTGATACTTATTTTTGCCGATCAAATTGCCCAGCTCTACACCAATGATCCTGCGGTTATCTTGATGGTAGCTGAGCTGCTGGTACTGGCGGCCATCTTTCAGATTCCTGATGGGATTCAGGTTGCAGTGGCGGGTGCTCTGCGCGGCCTGAAGGATACTCGAGTACCGATGTTTTATATCCTTATCGCCTATTGGGGCGTTGGTATTCCATCAGGTTATTATCTTGGTCGCCATCTCGATCACGGTGCTGCAGGGGTGTGGTGGGGACTGATCATTGGCCTGAGTGTAGCGGCACTACTGCTCTCGATGAGATTTTTGCACCTATTGAAGAGACCTGTGACAGATTTCAGGGGTGAAACTTCTGTATAATCCGATACTACTAATCGTTATTATCTAAAAAGATTAAAAAGAGAGCTCTATGTCCACTGACATCCACGCACAACGAATCCTAATTCTTGACTTTGGTTCACAATATACCCAACTCATTGCTCGCCGTGTGCGTGAGGCGGGGGTCTACTGTGAGCTCCACTCTTATGCCATTGGTGATGATGATATTCGTGACTTTAATCCCAGCGGGGTGATCCTCTCGGGCGGCCCTGAGAGCACCACGGGCTCTGAGGCACCCGCAGCACCCGCACTGGTCTTTGATCTAGGGGTGCCGGTTTTGGGGATCTGCTACGGCATGCAGACGATGGCGGCACAGCTTGGTGGTAAGGTCGAGAATGCTGATCACCATGAGTATGGTTATGCTCAGGTGCGGGCACGTGGTCATACGGCGCTGCTAAAGGATATTGAAGACCATACTTCGGAAGAGGGATTTGGTCTGCTTGATGTCTGGATGAGCCATGGTGACCGTGTGGAGCAGATGCCCGACGGCTTTACTCTAATGGCCTCGACCGATTCGGCTCCCGTTGCAGGCATGGCCGATGAGCTGCGCCAGTTCTATGGGATTCAATTCCACCCTGAGGTGACCCATACCCAGCAGGGACAGCGAATTATCGAACGTTTTGTGCATGAGATTTGTGGCTGTTCTGGACTCTGGACATCCGGAAATATTATTGAGGACTCTATTGCGGTTATCCGTGAACAGGTCGGTTCTGATGAAGTGATACTTGGCCTATCGGGTGGGGTTGATTCATCGGTTGTAGCGGCACTTCTGCATAAAGCGATTGGCGATCAGCTGACCTGCGTCTTTGTTGATAACGGACTGCTGCGCTACAACGAAGGTGATCAGGTGATGGCTACCTTCGCCGAACATATGGGCGTAAAGGTGATTCGTGTCGATGCCGAACAGCGCTTCCTCGATGCACTCAAAGGAGAGACCGATCCGGAGAAGAAGCGCAAAATTATCGGCAACCTCTTTGTCGAGATCTTCGAGGATGAGTCCAACAAGTTACCCAATGCCAAGTGGCTTGCTCAGGGAACTATCTATCCCGATGTGATCGAATCGGCCGGAGCTAAAACAGGTAACGCTCATCTGATTAAGTCCCATCATAATGTGGGTGGCCTACCCGAGCATATGAAACTTGAACTTTGTGAACCGTTGCGTGAACTGTTTAAGGATGAGGTGCGTAAGCTCGGTGTCGAACTCGGTCTGCCACACGATATGGTCTATCGCCATCCGTTCCCTGGCCCTGGACTTGGGGTACGTATTCTTGGTGAGGTCAAAAAAGAGTATGCCGATATTCTGCGTTTGGCTGATTACATCTTTATTGAAGAGTTATTTAAACAGGAGCTCTATCACAAGACCTCACAGGCATTTACCGTCTTCCTGCCGGTTAAATCGGTAGGAGTGACAGGCGATGGGCGTCGTTACCAGTATGTAGTCGCACTGCGTGCCGTAGAGACGATCGACTTTATGACTGCGCGCTGGGCGCATCTGCCGTATGATTTTCTTGATCACGTCTGTCGTCGAATCGTTAATGAGGTAACCGGCATTTCACGTGTGGTCTATGACATTACCGGTAAACCACCGGGAACCATTGAGTGGGAGTAGTCACTTAACCAAGGGAGGAGAATATGGACTTTAAACTGTTTTTAAAAACGGCTCCATGGTTACCTATATTTATGCTGATAGGTTATGCAATTCCTCAATTTTTTATAGAGACCAATCCATTTTATGGCCTTATGGGGATGATGAGTGGGGTGGCTGCCTGGATTGTTTTTCTGATGATCGTTTATGTGAAGAGCAAACCCTAGTTACTAGTTAGGATGAAATGCCAATATAATTTGCGGTCGTTAATCTTTACTTAATAGTCTCTTAATACTATCAAGTAGATGATCGTGATCGATGGGTTTGGTAAAGAACTGGGGAATACCAGAACGTTCACTTGTCCCAATATTGCTCAGTTGGGCTAAAGAGGATATAAAAATAAAGGGAATTTTTGCGGTCTCTGGCGACTCTCTGAGCTTGCTTATTATCTCAAAGCCATTCATATCGGGCATTAATACATCAGAGATAATTAGATCTGGTCGTTCATTTTTGATTAATTCCAGACCATCTTGAGCACTTAGTGCTGTTGATATCCGAAACTGCTCACACAGAAAACTTTTTAGTAACTTGATACTAATAGGATCATCGTCAATACAGAGAATCAGTGGCAGAGTCATAAAAAGTACAGGGTTATTTTGATAATGATAGGTTAATGGGTTGGATGACAAATATCAATATTTTATCAATATGTGACTTGGTTCTCAGACAAAAGAATACTTTGTCTATAAGTGGCTGGACGCTATCCTTTTGAACTCATGCTGAAGTATTATGACGGTATGAGTGAACTATTGAGTGGCAAACTTAAAACGGTCAAGCTAAAGAGGTAGCGGAATAATGAATATTAGAATAATACGAGTAATAGCCTTAACTGGCTTAATGCTTCTATTTTTAACTCCATCGGCTCAAGCGGCTACCAAAGCAGAGATTAATGCAGGGGTGAAAGCGACGCTTAAACTTTTCAAAAAGAAAGTGCCGGGTGGAAGTTCGTTGATTAAGCGAGCGAAAGGGAGCCTTATTTTTTCTGAAATTGTGAAAGGTGGTTTAGGTATTGGTGGTGAGTATGGGGAGGGAGCCCTGATGGTTAAGGGACGCACTGTTGACTATTACAGTACCGCTTCTCTATCGGTAGGTTTTCAGTTTGGCGTGCAGACCAAGTCTATGGTGGTACTCTTTCTTAATTCGAATGAACTTAAGAAATTTAGAAATAGTGATGGCTGGAAAGCCGGCGTTGATGGTTCAGTGGCTGTGGTTGAATGGGGTGCAGGTAAAGATATAGCGACGCTGGGTGAGGATAAACCAATTGTCGCTTTTATATTTAACAACCAGGGGTTGATGTATAACCTTACGATTGAGGGTTCTAAGTTTACCAAACTCAAGCGCTAGTATGAGTCATCAAGATGATGAGCGTTGGATGCAATATGCCATCAATCTAGCAAAACAGGCCGCAGCTGAAGATGAAGTGCCAGTGGGCGCCATTTTAGTGCGCGGTGATGAGCTTCTTGCCGAGGGATGGAATCAACCCATAGGGCACTGCGACCCCACTGCACATGCAGAGATTCAGGCGCTACGTGCGGCTTCTTACAAAGTAAACAACTACCGACTTCCGGGCACGACACTTTATGTCACTCTCGAGCCGTGTTCAATGTGTGCCGGGGCGATTGTTCATGCACGGGTAGAGCGAGTTGTTTTTGGAGCGTCTGATCCACGGGCTGGCGCTGGGGGTACTATTTTCAATTTGCTGCAAGCTCCCGAATTAAATCATCGTTGTGAAATAACTTCGGGGGTACTTGCTGATGAGTGCGCTGAACTACTGCGGCGGTTCTTCCGTGAACGCAGAGGTTTAATTAGAGAGCTTGAGGAGTAGAGATAGTGGGCGGTTGTTGTTTAGTGTGCTCTTTATTTTTTCGCTCTTTGTTCGAAATCCAAACTAAAATATCGAAATAGCTCCGAATATTTTCGACATAGGTAACCGCTTCATTACCACGTGCATAGCCATGCTTGGTCTTTTTATACCAGCGCTTTTTACGTAGTAGGGGAAGGTTTTTACGGATATCTTTCCATATGTCTGGGTTTCCTCCCCGCATTTGTGTGATGATTCGGGTATCTTCAACATGTCCGTAGCCAATATTGTAGGAGGCTACGGATAACCATGTTCGATCTTCTAGTTCGATTCGGTCAGAAAACTTTTTCCATATTTTGCTATAAAAACTGGCTCCGCCACGAATGCTTTCGACAGGATCTCGTCGATTTTTTACACCAAGGTATTTTGCTGTTGCTTGAGTCAGCATCATAATTCCCTTTACCCCTGTTGGGGAGACGGCTCGTGGATTCCAATGAGACTCTTGATAGGCCATTGCTGCCAACAGGCGCCAGTCAACATTAAACTCTTTGCCAGCATATTCAAATAGATGACGATATTTGGGGAGACGCGTTTTGATATGCTCCATGTACGATCGCGTACCGACATAATCAAAGTCATTCGCATGCCCATAGTATCGATCAATAAGATGAGAAAGTGTTCCATCCTTTTTTAGCTTGTTAGTATAGTTAACCGCTGCTTTATAGAGACTGGGATCCTGAAATTTTGGAAATGCCCAGGCAAGGGGCTTAGGTTTGGTTAGTGAGAAGGCTGCTCTTAATTCTGGATAGAAGTGTCGGTTGAGCTGAAAGGTACTTGAATCGGTGATTGTATAGTCAATCTCTCCACTATTAACGAGTCCTATCAAATCTTCGGAGTCCATCTCTTTATTGACTGACCAGGTAAGGTCACGATATTGGCTGTGAAGTTCATGCAATCTTTTCTCATGACTGCTTTTGTCGGCAACCTCCAGCTTACCGTTCAGGTCAGCAACGCTTTTGGGGCGCTTCTCACCTTGGCGGTAGATTAATTGCTGGGTTACGTTTTGATAGGGAGGGGTAAAGTTAAGCCAGATTTTGCGTTGCTCAGTTATTGTGGTTCCAGCGGCAACAACATCACCTTCGTCTTCAGAGATCATGCTTAAAGCTTCAGCGACATTATTGGCAACGATGAGGTTTACTTTTACCCCAAGGCTATCGGCAAATCCCTTGATAAGGTCGTATTCCATCCCTTTGGAGCCGTCGGAACCTTCATAGTAGGTGGTTGCACTATTACGAGTAATAACAGTGAGTGAACCACGATCAATAACTTGCTGTAGGCGTGTACGGTCATCGCTGCACCCCTGTAATAGCTGGCTCAGTAGAAGTATAAAGAGGAGGGGGACGCCTCTACTAATCACTACTGCTGTAGATTTCGGCTACAATATTTTTCATGTGCTCTAAAACCTTTGGGCGCTTGATCTTCATTGTGGGTGTCATTAAGCCATTATCGATAGTCCATGGCTCTAGAGTGAGATGAACTTGGCGGATTTTGGCATAAGAGGGGAAGTCGTGCAGTGCCTTGCGGATCTTAATCAGAATCGGTTTAACCACCTTTTTAGAATTTAGTGATGCACTATCCATTGGATCCAGCCCATGATGTTGAGCATAGGCTGGCCACTCTTCTGCATTGAGTACGACAAGGGCTGCAAGGAAAGATTCTCCTTCGCCAACCACCATTACCTGCTCAAAGAGAGAGTCGTTTGCTATCGATAACTCCATGTCTCCAGGGGGTACCTTTTCGCCGTTGGAGAGTACCAGAATATCTTTGATTCGACCGGTAATATAGATATGACCATTCTCAATGCGTGCCTGATCACCTGTACTGAGCCAGCCATCGTGGTCGATCATCTGCGCGGTAGCGGCATGGTTATTCCAGTAGCCCAGCATAATGTTGGGACCTTTTACCTGTAACTCATTTTGGCTACTTATTCGGGTCTCAAGGTTGTGCAGAATGACACCGACACTTAGTGGGTCATTGTCTTCGGGAATATTGCAGCTAATGACAGGACTGGTTTCTGTGAGGCCATACCCATTTAATACATCAACGCCTAAACCGATAAACATTTTAGCAACTTTAGGAGAGAGTGCTGCACCACCGCTTATGGCAAAGCGCAGTCTTCCACCGAGTCGCTCGCGAACTTTGGAACCAACCAGCTTGTCGAGCAGTGAATGAGCCAATAGCCTCGGATGCCAACCTCTACGTCCCTGCCGATGCTCAAACTTGTGCCAGCCGACGCGAATCGCACTTTTAAAAATAGCTCTCTTGGACGCTTTACCTTTTTCAAGTTGTCCATTGATGCGTCCGTAGATGCGCTCGAAAATCCGTGGAACTGCAACCATGATAGTGGGGCGAATGAATGCGAGATCATCAGCTAGT